>JALZNL010000034.1 GCA_030857715.1 Actinomycetota bacterium
GAACGGACGAACACATATACATACGAGAACTAGGAAGTATCGCGGACGCCGACGAGCTGCGTCCCCACCTTAGGAATCTGTTGTTCGGATGGTTCGGCACGCTGCCCGATCCGACCGACGCGGAATGTTCCCTCGCTAGGAGATTGCTCCTTCGTTCCGAAACGCGGCCCGCCTTGCTCAGGGCGATGCGCGGGAACCGCGGGTGGTTCGCGCGCATCGCTGGCCGGGAGTTGTGCGAACTGCTCACGCTGGGCGATGAAGCGCTCGACGCGGAGGTTGTCCCCTACCTCGTATCGATGGTGGACTCGGAGCAGGATGCGGTAGTCCGAGCGCTGAAACCTTTTGTGGGCAGCAGCGATCGTTGGAACGGCCGCATCAGGTGGACGCTTGCACGCATCCGTGACTGGCATACGTTGGGGGCGGTCGAACTGTACGAGGAGGCGGTTCTGGCGATGCCGCTTTCCGAGGCGGGAAATCTGAACGAGTTAGACGACATCGTGCGGGATTTTCCCCGGCGGGGGAGCCGGTCGATCCGACGCGTGCTCGACAGGTCCTTAGACGCTTACCTTCAAGGCGACGAACGGCGCTTCTACCGTGGCCTGCTGAAAGAAATGCCGTTCCACGAACACACGCTTCAGGGCGCTTGGACCGCGGCCAGCAGATCGGCCCCAGCGGAGTTCGTCGATGCTATCTTGCCGTGGCTTGAGCGCGCGGTCGTGACGACGAGCCAACCCGAGGAAGAAGGTTCGTCCTACTTCGCGTCAGACGTACTTGCGCACGGCTGGTACGACGGCCTCGACACGGCGCAGGACAGCCTCGTGCATGCGATGGTGTCCGCCCTGACCGCGATGGCCCAGGCACAACCCGACGAGTTTCGCGCCGTCGCCGTCAGACTGAGTGCGATGCGATACCAGACTGCGCAGCAACTACTCGCCCGCGTCTACCGGGCGATTCCCGAGGCGTACGCTGGCGACGCCCTGCACTTCCTCCTCGCGGACAGCAGGCGGCTCGGCCTCGGCGACAACCAGCTCTACGAGAGCCGCGCGCTCGTCTCGGCGATCTACCCGTTCCTGTCCGGTGAGGAGCGAGCCGAATTAGAAGCATTCATACTTTCCTACGACCGCACCTTGCGCTACCGGGACATTCAGGACCTGCGGTGGCGCGGCTCGGAGCAGTTGTATCTCCTTCAAGCTATCCCCCCCGAGTACCTGACCGAGCGGGGGGCGCGCTACTTGGCCGAACTGGAACGGAAGTTTCCCGGGGTCAGGGCTGTGGAAACCCCGCAAAGGGTGGAGATGCAAGTCGTAGGCTCGCCCATCGACGAAAACGCCCACGCCAGGATGTCGGAGGGGGCGTGGTTGCGCGCGATGCGCAAATACCACGGCGACGTCCGGCACAGGGATTGGAACAGGGGAGGCGCCCGCCAGTTGGACGCCAGCCTTCAACGTTTGGTCAAGCAAGACCCCAGACGGTTCTACCGATTTGCCCTGCGCGTACCGGACGATGTGGACGATGCGTATGTAGCAGCCTTCATCAATGGCCTCGCCGACAGCGACGCCCCGGCGGAATGGCTGTTCGACGTTGTGGAACGCTTCACCGGCCACCCCGGCCGCGAAATCAGAAGGACCGTCGCGTGGGCGCTGGAGAAACGTTGCGACGACGGACTCCGCGAAGACATGATGGAGCTGTTAGAGGGCGTCGTACGCGGTCCGATAGGCGACGACGAAACGCCAACAGGCGAGAACGGTCTCGAAGCGTCGGGTGTCTACATCAACTCAGACCGCGGCGCCTCGTTCAGGACCCTGATGCACGCGCTCGATAGGAGCGGTGACGACGCAGACAAGGTTCGTATGTGGGCGCTGACCGAGTACGCGTCCAGCGAGCCTTCGACAGCCCTGCGCGCAGGCGCCATAGAGCAGCTTCTGTACCGCCTCATGACGGAAGACCGCGACCGGGTCGCCGCGCTGTTCGAGCGGTTGATGGACGGTCATCCCGAACTACTTTGTAACCACGACACTGCGGAGTTCTTGCGCTTCGGTTCGTTTCAGCGCTTTTCGCGTACGAGACCGTTCGTGCGTGCCATGATGAAGAGCGACAGCGACGAATGCGCGCAGGCGGGTGCTCGGCTTGCTTGCGTGGCCGCCATATCGTCTCCAAATGCCTTGGGGTCGGACGACGACTTGTTCAGAGCTCGGGCATTGGCCGAACTCGCCATCAACGGCAGGGCCACTCTGCGGCGCGGCGTAGCGCAGGTGTACGCGTACAACATGGACTCGGCGGAATCTGCGTTTTGCGCCCACGAGTTGATACGGTTGGTGGACGACGAGGACGAGGACGTCAGGAGGCTGATCGCCGACGCGTTCTCACGGCTGCGCAGCGTGCACGAACCTGAGGCACGCCGTTTCGTCGAAAGCTTCGCCGGGTCGCGCGCTCTGGCCGACGGCGAGGACGACTTTGCTGAGTTCCTTTGGGACTATGGACCGGACGAGCCTGCCTGGGCGCTGAGGCTCATGGAAACCGTTCTGGACAACCGGCGCCCCTTCGCACGGTCTTTACGCCGCAACGGCGGTGAGGATTTCGTGAGACTGGTCCTGCGCGTCTACAACGATCCGACAGCCGATGCCGCGCTGCGAGAAACGGCCATGGACGCCTTCGACCGTCTCACGGAGGAATACGCGTACGAGGCCCAAAATGTGCTGGACGAGTGGGACCAGAGATGATGTCCTCGTAGTGCGCGCCTTACGCTTGTCCTCCGGATCGTGCGGGACGTCCCCCCTGACGCTTCCCTCTACGGCTTGTTCTGTTCATTCGCTAAACTCCGCGTACTCTGAAAGACGGGTTGCGATGTGTTCACCTGATTCAGCAACTCGTCTTCAAAGGTCACGAGCGGCAGCACTTTGTCCATCTCCCGGTACCGGTTCACTAGAGAGCCGGTCAAGAAGTCTCTTCATGGACAAATTTTGGTCCTCGAAGGCCGTCTTGGCCCCCGATTTTGGCCGCTTTCGAGCCGGTTAGTCGGTGTCAAGCGGCACCTATTCCTACTTCTTGACCGGTGTTCTAGACCCGTGTACAAACGCAACTGCCCAGACCTTTGATTTCATCACTCCGTCCGCAGGCGCAGCACCCCCGCCTTCTCGCTCCTGACTTCCACTTCGACCGGCCCGCCCCCCCGCACGACCCACACGCAGCGCTTGGCGTGGTCCGAGGGCAGGCCCTGGAAGAACGCCGGGCCTTTCCAGCCGCCGCCGACGAGCGCGGAGCGCCCGGCGAGGTGGCCGAGGTCTACTTCGGGTTCACCGGAGACGAGGCCCGCTCCTTCGGGCAGGGTCAAGGACGCCTTTACGGGTTTGACGAGCTTCTTGTCGGCGGCTACGCGGGTGACGTTTGTCGGCAGGTAGCCGGTGTTCTCGACGCGCAGCTCCAGGCGACGCACGCCGGGGGAGAGCTCTTCGGTTCTGAGGTCGGCCGTCAGGCGTGGGGCGGTGGAGGCGTGGGCGAGGGCGAAGCGGGCCAGCTTCTCGCACTCCGCTTCGAGAAACTTCGGGGGTGGGTTCTGGTGGGTGAACTTGGTCTTCCAGCCGCCGACCTCGACGCGGCCGAGCTGCGGGTGGTCGAAGGGGGTCCAGGGGGAGAAGCCGTCACCTCCCAGCTCACGGTCGTTCCAGGAGAGCATCGCCAGGGACGCTTCCTCCGGCGGGTCGCGGAAGAATTTTATGAAGTCCTTTACCTCGACGCCGGCCGCGGCGGGCAGGGACCAGAACTCTACCGTGAAGGCGAAGACGCCGTAGTAGTCGAAGGCCCAGTCGTCGAAGGCGCCGGTTATGAACCTGTCCTCCTCGTAGCGGAAGTCGTGGTAGACGGAGATGTTGGGGTAGCCGGTCAGGTCGGTCCCTCTGTCCCCGATGGCCTTGTAGACGGCGAGGTCGTGGTCTGGCATCTCCTTGTCGTCCCGGTCGGAGTAGGGCCTGAGGATGGCGCCGCAGAAGGTGTGGTGGCTGTGGATGGAGAAGACGTTCCTTCGGGCGAGCAGGGCGTCCACGTGCGCCCGGGACTCGGGCTCGGAGAGCGGGTACGGCCCCGCGCCGCCCTGGGCGGCGTCCTCCCGCCAGCGGTAAGGGTACTGGCGGTTCATGTCGAGGCCGTGGAGGGGGCGCGCTATCTTTTTATCGAAACCGTCGAAGTCCTCGAAGACGCCTTCTCTGTAGAGTCGGTAGTAGGTGGCCCCGGGCTCCGCCTCGTCCGGGGCGCGCGGGACCATGAGACGCGCGTCCCCGCCGGAGACGCGCCACTCGCCGCCCGGGTCCTCGACGCGCATCTGGAGGACGTGGCCGTCGCCATCCACGTCCTCGGGCTGGAGGCCGGGTTCGGGCTGGGGCTCGGGCCAGGGGCGCGGGTTCGAGCGCAGGGTGTGGGGCGTGGTCAGGTAGCGTTCGGCGCCGTCGGGGGAGAGGCGGGGGAGGACGTAGAAGGTTTGTTCGTCCAGAAGGCGGGTGACGAGGTCGTCCGAACCATAACTTTCCAGCAGGAGTTCGATCAGGTACAGCGCGGCCATCGAGCCGGTAACCTCGCCGGCGTGGGTGTTGCCGTCCACCCAGAAGGCCGGTTTCTCCCCGGCCGGGCCGGTATGGGTGTTGGTGAGCTCGGCGAGCCAGATCTCACGCCCCTCAACGCTCCTGCCGACGGATTCGACCCGGCACAGGGCCGGGTGCCCTTCCGCGAGGGCGTGCAGGGTACGCGTGAGGTCCTCGTGGCGCAGGTACTCGTCGAAGCTCGTCTTCATGTCTCCTCTGGGGTTTCGGGGTCAGGAACCCGCACATTATGGACGATTCCGGGCCGGAGGTTGCCCCTAGATGTGGCGTCCGGGATTGACATGCTCCCTCATGTTGGGTAACGTCGTTATCTCTCCCGCGATGCCGTTTCTAGAGGGAATCGGGGGTTATATAATTGTTGCATCAACAGGTCGGGTATGGTTAGAGGTGGTAAGGCGCTGGAGACCTCGGTAGGAACGGTCCTTTCGGGACGCTACAGGGTGCAGAGCACGCTCGGTTCGGGCGGGATGGCGGTCGTCTACAAGGCGCAGGACGCCATCCTCGGCCGGTCCGTCGCGCTCAAGACCCTGCACCGCCACTACGCCGAGGTGCCCTCCTTCCAGGCCCGTTTCCGGCAGGAGGCGCGGGCGATGGCCTCCCTCGACCACGAGAACATCGTCAAGGTCTACGACATAAGCCAGGACGGCGAGGTGCCGTTCATCGTGGTGGAGTGCGTGGGGGGGAAGGACCTCGGCAGCCTCCTCGGCGGCCAGGGCGCAGGACGCCTGGACGAGACGGTCGTGAGAAGGATGGCAGGGCAGCTTTTGAAGGCGCTCTCGTACGCCCACCGGCGCGGGATCATCCACAGGGACATAAAGCCCTCGAACATCCTGCTAACCGGGGAAGGCACCGTCAAGGTGGCGGACTTCGGGATCGCGCGCATCATCGAGGAGGACGATCTGGCGGGCGGAGAGCCAGGCGAGATCGTGGGCAGCGCCCGCTACATGTCCCCGGAGCAGCTCCGGGGCGAGGACGCCACGCCGGAGAGCGACATCTACTCCGCGGGCGTCCTGCTCTACCATTGCCTCACCGGAAGGCCGCCCTTCTCCGGCGACGTCAGGAGCCTCGCCCGCCAGCACATGCACGGCGAGCCCACCCCGCCGTCCCTGATCAACAAGAAGATCACACCGGGCATGGAGGCGGTGATCCTCAAGGCCCTGGAGAAGGACCCGCAGAAGCGCTACCCCTCCGCCGCCGCGATGCTCGACGACGTGGAGGCCGAAGAGCCCCCGGTCGTCCCCCGCGCGACGGGAACCACAAAACCCGCGACCCGCCGGCGGCGCGGCGGGCTCGTCCTGGCCTCGGTCCTGGCCCTCTTGCTCCTGATCGGCGGCGGCGCGTTCGCCTCCGGCTACGTGGGATCCCCGCCCGCCAGCGTCGAGACGGCCCTGAGCCGCATAAACCCCGTCGAGACGCAGGCGCCCACGCCCCCCGAACCCGCGCAGGAGACGGCCGAAGAGCCGCAGGCCGCGAACGAGGCGCCCGTCGAGGCCGCCGCCCCCGAGGAAGATCCCCGGCCCGTGGCCTCCACGACGGAGACGCCCGCCCGCGAGGACCGGACGGCCAGGACGGCCCGGAGGGCCCTGATTCCGGTGCCTGACGTCACGGCCTACTACGACTACTTCGCGGCGGACACCCTGGCCGCGAGCGGCTTCGACGTCGTGTACGTCAGGGACTATCAGGAGGGGTTTGCCGCCCGTGGCGTGACCTGGGCCACGGAGCCCGCCCCCGGTACCCTCGCGCCGGAGGGCTCGACCGTCACGGTCTACGCCACCCCGCAGGACCTGCCGCCGCAGCCGGTGTTTTAGAGCACGCCGCCTGCCGGCGGCTTGTCAGCATGCTTCGGCTTCGCCTTTGCTCTGAGCTTTTGAGGGTGTTGGCGGGGGTTTCGTCTTCGTGGGGACACCGTTCTACGATCCGGTCCGGTAAGCCTTGCTCCGCAGTGTGACGGTGTGGTGGAGGAGGAAGACGGCGATCGGCAGGGAGGCCGGGTCTCTCGGGTCGAAGGTCGCCCTGTAGCGGCGGTTCGTCAGGCCGCCGGAGAGGCGGACCGTTTCGTTGCCGACGGAGGCCGTGGCGGTGGCCCTGTTGCGGAGGAGGGAGATGCGGGCCTCGTAGCGGCGTTCGCCGGAGCGCAGCATCAGGAAGGCCGGGGAGTCGGTGGGCTCGGCGGTCAGGATGTTCTCGTCGCCGGTCGTCATCCCATAGGTCGCGTCCGCCCGCGGTTCGATCCACGCCGCCAGGTCGCCAGCCTGCAAGTGCGTCCTGCCGGCCTCACCCGCCGTAAGGCGCCCGAAAGGCTCGCCAGCCGGGGTCAGCAGGATCAACTCCGGTGTGACCACGCCGCGGGCGCGGGCGGCGAAAGAGCCGCCCAGGGTGCTGGCGAGGTCCTCCCACGCGGTCAGGCTCTCGCTTCGGTCATCCATGAGTAAGATCATACGACGAAGGAGGCGGTGGGGTTTTTTCCGGCCGCGGCCAAAGGCTGACAGCTACCGCCCCGAAGTGTTTAGATTACCCCGGTACAGACGAGGAATTTGGAGTCTCATGGAGCTACAGAACAAGGACGATATCCGGAACGAGATCCTGCAGTTCTGGCTGCGCAGCGCCTGGGTGTACCCGTTCGAGGGGCCTGACGGGCGCAACTACCTGCGCCTGACCCCCGGCGGCCGGCTGAAGGTGCGGCGCCGGATCGGCGAGTTGGAGAAGGCTCTGGGCGTTGAGGGCGAGGAGTTGGCGAAGCAGGAGGAGGCCGGCACCCTCCCCGTCGAGCGCGAGAAGCTGGAACTCGCGATGATGGTCCAGGCCTACGACTCCGAGCGCCGCTTTATCCAGAGCCAGGGCGGCGTCCTCGGGACCCCGGCCGTGGCCCTGGAGGAGGACGAGGCGGCGGCGGAAGAGGCCGAGTAGCCCGAGAAACCGGGCGCCCCCGCCCGACGCCCGAAGCCGCGCCCCCAAGGGGCGTCCAGATGTGGTGTTCTGGCCTTCGGGGGCGCACTCCAGATGGTATCGGGGCCACGCGGAAAGGTGGCGCACCACCCTCGCCCGTGATAGGCTCTCCTGGCGATGCGTCCGTCTCCGGCGGGGCGTCCGTCGCTAAGGAAGAGAGAGGGGGGACCTCTCCAGGAACGCGCAACGTTGGTGTCGTCGGGTCGTGCCGGAGATCGCACGCGGAGGGTACGGAATCTTGAGCCTCATAAATCGGAAGAAGAGAGACAGGCGAGCCGACCGCGGAAGCGGCTACGGGGATTACCGTTCCGGTTACGGAAGCACGGGCAGCCGCCGCTCGCGGCGCCGCGGCTTCGCGGGCCCGATCATCATCGTATGCGCCCTCGTGGCCGTGCTGGTGGCGGCCGACTACTGGATGAACTCCGGCAACGTCCATCGCGGCGTCGAGGTCGGCAACGTCTCTCTGGGCGGCATGGAGCCGGACGAGGCCAGGGAGGTTGTCAGGGAGCGGGCGATGGGCCCGCTGCAGGAGATAGAGCTCAGCGGCCCCGACCGCTTCTCCCGCTCCGCCGAGGAGCTTGGGGTGAACTTCCACGTGGACGCGACCGTCGAGAAGGCCTACGCCGTGGGCCGCGAGGGTAACGTCCTCGAGCGTTTGGGCGAGCGGCTCCGGGCCGCCTTCCCCGGCATCACCATAGACCCGAACATCGGCTACCGCTCCGAGAAGGTTCGGGCCGAGGTCGAGGAGATAGCGTCCCAGGTCGACACGCCGCCCCAGGACGCCACGGTAGAGGTCGTCGGCTCCGAGGTCGAGGTCGGCGAATCCCGCGAGGGCTACAGGCTGAACGTCGAGGACACGATGACGAGCGTGGACGAGGCCATCGACGGCATGACCGGCGAGGCGAAGATCCGGGGCGAAGTACTCGGACCTCAAATCACGACCGCCGATGCCGAGACGGCCGCGGAGAAGGCACAAGGCGCCATTGCCCAGCAGCTCGTCTTCGAGCACGAGGACAAGAACTGGACCGTCTCCCCGGCCGACGTGGGCGCGAGCCTCGACGTCGGGCCGAACGACGGCAAGATCTCGGTGAACCTCAACCGCGACCGCATGAGCGACCGCCTGGCCGCCGTCTACTCCGACCTGACGGTAAAGCCGAAGAGCGCCTCCTACGACTTCGACGACAACGGCAACGTCGTCGTGCTCTCAAGCCGCGAGGGGCGCACCATCGAGTGGGAGAACCTGCTGAACTCCGTGGAGAACAACATCTTCGAGGGCAAGCGCGAGTACCAGGTGAGCACCACCGTCGAGAAGCCCGAGTACACCACCACCGGCCTCGAAGCCAAGAAGCCGACCGAGCTTATCGGCTCCTACAAGACCAACTACACGGCGACCACCGACCAGGGCGCCGAGCGCGTCGCCAACCTGGAGACCGCCGCGAATGCCGTGAGCGGACAGTTCGTGGCGCCTGGTGAGACCTTCTCGATACTCGACTACGTCACCGACCTCGACTACGAGCAGGCCCACGTCATCGTGGATGGCGCCGAGACCACGGCCGACGGCGGCGGCCTCTGCCAGGTCACCTCCACGCTCTACAACGCGGCCCTGTACGCCGGCATGGAGATCACGGAGCGCCATCCGCACGCCTCGCAGTTGCCGTACATAAGGCCGGGGATGGACGCGACGGTCTGGTACGGCGATACGAGGACCGAGGCGGACGACCTGGACATGAAGTTCGAGAACACCTCCGAGGGCTACGTGCTCATCCAGGAGACCGTCTCGGACGACGGCTACATATCCGCCAGCATCTACGGCGTCCCGGACAACGTGGAGGTCGAGATGTCGTCAAAGGAGGTCTGGATGACCGAGGACGCCTCCGAGTGGACCACGTCTTACACGAGGAGCGAGGACGGCGAGGTCGCCTACAAGGACTCGTGGAACACCGACTACGACGCCCTCGTCGACGACAAGGGTAAGAAGATCCCAACCCCCAAGGTGCCGATAGCCGAGATCGACGGGACCTATAACGGGGTGGATTTTAGTGCCTTGAGTAATTAGCGTTCAGCCGCAAGCAGGAAGGAGAGGCTCCCGGTCACAAACCGGGAGCCTCTCTTTTTATGTGATATATGAAAGTTCCTCTGCCGCCTGGCGGCGTGCTGACGGCTGACTAGCTGAGGGCTGGTCATAAATAGCGTGCGGCGCCGGGCGAGCACTTGACCCGACGCGAAATGCCTCCGAGGATGGCGTGTGTCCAAGCACGCTACTCTCGGAGGCTCGTCCATGATCGCCCACGACTCGGTCCTTGTCCAACTCGTTAGCCTGGTCGACCGCCTCCCGACGCCACCCCGCTGGACTACTCCCCGGCGCGGGCGACCGGTCGTCTACTCAGACGAGCTGTTCCTCAAGGCGCTGGTGATCATGATCGTAAGAAGGTTGCACAAGGTGGGCGAGTTGCTCGCAGTGCTCGACGAGCCCACCCCGGAGATGCGCTCCCTGCGCGAGCTCCTCTCGGGGCCCGATGGCCGCTTCCCCTCCAGGCGCACCTTCGAGCGCAGGCTTCGCGCCCTGCCCGAGACGCTGCCCGAAAGGATCGGTTGCCTGGGGCGCCACCTGGTCGCGCTGCTAAGGCCGTGGGCGTACTCGGGGAGGGCGGTGGCCATCGACTCCACTGTGCTTGGGGCCAAGGGCGGAGTGTGGCACAAGAAGGATCGCGAGGCCGGGGTGGTTCCTCACTCCTCCATCGACACCGAGGCCGGATGGACCAAGTCCGGCTGACACGGGTGGGTTTATGGTTGGAAGCTCCACCTCGCCACCACCGTGGCGGGGGTATGGATACCGCTCGCCGCCCACCTCACCCCAGCCAACGTCCACGACACCAAGGTGGCCCCTTCGCTGATCGAGGCGTTGCCCCAAGAGGCGCGTTTCGTGCTCGGGGACACCCACTACGACGCCAAGGACCTCAAGGAGGGGTGCCTTCGGGGTGGACGGTTCCTGGTGAGCCCCAGGTGAGGCGCTTACCCGCACACCGATGGCGGGGCGGAGGTGAGGAGGATCTTCCACCTCTTGCGCCACCGGGCGATAGAGAACTTCAACGGACACTTCAAGTCCCTCTTCGACGCCCACGGGTCGGTGCCCACGAAGGGGGAGGCCGACCCGGCGCGTTTCGCCCTTGGGGCGGTGTTAATCTACCAACTGGCTCTGCTCCACCGCCACGACAAACGGCACCCGGACACCAACCGCGGGCTGAAAGCTTTCCTCAGGGCCGCATGAGGAATTATGACCAGCCCTCAACTAGCTCGTAAGCGCCCTCTGCCCGTCCAGCACGTCTTCCGGCTTGCCGCCGGCGCGTAGCAGGACGGCCTCCCCGTCGAGGAGGAGCACTTCGGCGGGGGAGGGGTGGCTGAGGAAGCCGAGGTTGGAGGCGGAGTAGCCGTAGGCGCCGCTGTAGAAGACGCCTATGAGGTCGCCGACCTCGGGGGCGGCGAGGGGGATGTTGTTGCCGAACGAGTCGAGCGGGGTGCAACACGGGCCGGCTACCGCCACGCCTTCCTCTGGAACGGCCCCGTCCATGCGGGTGAGGTTCAGCAGCGGGTAGGCCTTGCGGAAGACCTGGCCCATGTTGCCTGTCGCGGTGAGGTGGTGGTTCATGCCGCCGTCGGTGACGGCGAAGGTCTTGCCCCGCGTCTCTTTCACGTCCACTACGCGTGTGACGTAGACGCCCGCGTCGGCGACGAGGTAGCGGCCGAGCTCGAAGACGAACCGGCAGCCGGAGAGGCGTGGGTCGGGGCGGTATTGGGCGAGGAGTTGTTGGAAGCCTTCGCCGAAGCGCTCCAGGTCGAACTCCTCCATCTTCTCGAAGTACGGGACGCCGAAGCCGCCGCCGAAGTCGACCATCTCGAGCGGCTTCCCGGCCAGGTCGGCGGTCTGGAGCGCCAGCTCGAAGATGTTGCGACAGTGCTCGATGAGCGCG
>JALZNL010000341.1:0-972 GCA_030857715.1 Actinomycetota bacterium
CCTCGGCACCATCGTCGCCGATGAGGACAACTTCAACGTCACGGCTACACACGCCAACCTGGATGGCGTAAGCGGCACCTTCGACAGTGGCACCGGACGAGTGGTCATTACCCCGTAACTTGGTCGGCACTACGATATTTGGCGCCTCCTCCGGGGGCGCCTTTTCTTTGCCCAAATAGCCTATCGGGGCTACGCAGAAATGGGTAATTTGGTGGATGCGGTTGCTACGATGAGGGTCCATAATGCTTCGCATGACAACGACGCATCCAGGCAAAGAGAAGCGGAGCCAGACGGCGAACAAGGCCAGGCCGGAGTTGCCCTGGAACGTCGTCCTGCACAACGACTGGGACAACTCCATGCCGCGGGTCGTCGTGATCCTCAAGAAGGTGATCCCCGGCATGACGTACAAGCGGGCCGCCGGGATCATGTACGAGGCGCACAGGAACGGCCGGGCGGTGGTGAAGAGCTGCCACAAAGAACTGGCGGAGCTTTACGAGGAGCGCCTGCTCGGGAAGGGCCTGAGCGTCAGCATAGAGCCCGCCTGACCCGTCGTGTCGGACGGGTGCTGATCCACGTTCCGCACACCTCACGATGGCTGATGCGGGTTCCCGTCGGGGCATGCGCCTTCCCCCGAGTTTCTCATGCTCTTGGAAGTGCGGACGTAGGCGGCTCTCACGTTCGGTGCGGCTCCCCCGCGGGCTCCCTCGCGAAGCCTTCCTGATCGAAGTGCCGGTCGAAGGCGAGGGCTGCGGAGATCCCGCGCCCCCGCATAACGACAAACGAGACGCAGTCGGTCAGAGAGTAGCGTTTGTCCGGGCGCCGTCCCAAAAGGTCGAAAGCCTTTCGGAAGAGATCCTCCCCCACATGAACGAGCTCGACCGAGGGGCTCGCGAGCAACCTCGTTCCCACCTTCATCGCCGAGGCGTGCAAGCCGCGGGCATTCAAATAGGTGACCGTCTCGTCGAAGACGTA
>JALZNL010000341.1:982-3789 GCA_030857715.1 Actinomycetota bacterium
CACCAGGCAGGGTAGCCCACCCTCCCTGAGCGACCTCCAATGCTCCAGAGCCTGCGGGTGGTTCTGGTCGGTGCGCCGCTCCAATGCGAGCAGGTAGCCGGTGTCGACGAAGACTTCTCGGGATCCGCCAGGGACACTACCGGCTTCTTCAGCCACCCGTGTAGAGGTAGCGGTCGTGGTTCTCGGAGGCGTCGGTTACCTCGTCGTCCACCGGATCATCGCCCATGGATAGGATCGGATCTTCTCCACTGGCTGGCCCCTCTCCTGCACGATCCGGCGAAGCTACGGCGGGCCAGATCAGAACCCGACCCGGCTCCTCGAATATCTCGACCTCTTCCGAGCCCAGCCGGTCGGTCACCTCTTTGGGTATGAGCAGCCCGTCTCTCGTGACCTTTGCTCTCATTACCGCACCTGATCCCTCTTTTCGGATCGCGTCTCCAGCCTATTGTCGCACAACAGGACCGTCCAGACGTAGATTTCAGGACGGGAAAAGACGCATCGGGGGCAGAGTTTGAGGGGTGTTATCGGCGCGGGGCCGGGTATTGATGGTTGCCACCGGAGTACGGGCCCTCGAAGCCCAGGTCCCTGAAGTGAAGGATCAAATCCCGACGTTTGATCTGCCCGAAGGCGGGCAACTCGCCGTTGAGGTTATCTCGAGGGTGATGCCATTGATGTTGGGCAACGGAAGGTTCTTCTAGAGGCTTAGGACGATCCAGCCTTCGAAGATTTCTTCCAGCTCCTCGCGGCAACCTTCCAGGGTCTCGGCGTTGGCCCACACGCCGTCGAATCCCGGTATCTCACCGTAGAAAGACCTGTCGTCATCCAGGATCTCGTACCGTGCGCGGCCCATGGCTGCTCGGATGTATTCGGTCAGCATGTCCCCGGTCCTCTTCGCCGTAATTCTCTTGAATGATACACCAGGGATTCCCACGGGTGGACCGCGACAACGCGCGAACCGCACCGGCCCTGACCGTGTCGGTGGAGCCCGGACGTTGCTGAGATAGCCCGGTTTCTCCGAGAGCATCAGGGGCAGCACCACAAGTATGTCCGGGAAGGCGTGGAGGAGTTGATCAACCTCCAGGAGGTCGAGGGTAAATGTACACTCTACCAGGTCAGGCAGATGCGCGAGGTCCTGCCAAGGTGCAATCTGGGACGGGAATTATGATGGAGCGACCCAAGTACGAGATCGACATTTTCTGGAGTGAGGAGGACGAAGGCTATGTGGCCGACGTCCTCGACCTCGAGTATTGCTCGTCCTGGGTCGAGACCTACGAGGAAGCTCTGCGGGAGGTTCGGGTCGCGATGGAGTTGCACCTCGAAGTCCTCGGGAAGGCCGGCCGCCCCATCCCGAAACCGAGAGACCGTCAGGCCTCTTGAAGCCGGAGTGAGAAGAGCAGCTTCTACGAGACGCACCGAAACGGCCGGGCTGTGGTGAAGAGCTGCCACAAGGAGCGGGCGGAGCACTACGAGGAGGGCCTGATCGGGAAGGGCCTGAGCGCCACCATAGAGCCCTGCTGACCCGTCGCGTCGGGCGGGTCCCGATCCAAGTTCCGATAATTCCTCCGCCGGGTGTGGGCCTGTCGCCGGGACACGAAAGGCGAAAAGCCATCCGCTGGTTTAAGATCGGAACCGCGATGATCGGTGAATACCTAAGAGCCGCTATGAAAGTGGCGAGGTACGAGGTCCTGGAGGACGGTAGCTTCTACGGAGAGGTAGAAGGCCTCAAGGGCGTCTGGGTGAACGCTGACACGCTCGAAGGCACCAGGGAGGAACTCGAAGAAGTTCTCGAGGAATGGCCGGCCCTCAGGTTGTCGAAGAACCTGCCGATACCCTCCATCGGTGGGGCCACGCTTTCGGCTCCTACCGTTGCCTGAAGCCCGATGCCTGCCTTCGGGCCGACCAGCCGAAAGGACCTTATCCGCTACCTCAAGAAGCTGGGGTTCGAGGGGCCTTACAAGGGCAAGAAGCACGACTTCATGGTCAAGGGCGACCTGACCCCGAGGGTTCCCGATCCCCACAGGGTGAAATCAGTAAAGACCTGCTCGGCAGGATTCTCAAACAAGCCGATATCTCGAACGAGGAGTGGCGCAGGCTCTAAATCACCCAGCGTTTCTCCGTAGGCGCCTTTTTCATGGTTACCCTTCTCACTCCGTGTCCGTGCGTGCTGCGGCCCCTCCGTCGAGGCGTCCGGCGTGCGAGAATGTTCCGTAGGAGGTGCGAAGATGGCCGAGAAGCAACGGACCGAGATCGACGCCGGGCTCCTGGAGGAGCTGCGGGACAGGGCCCACAAACAACATCGCACGGAGGGCGAGCTGCTAGAGGAGATAGTCCGCAGCTATCTCCTGCTGGCACCCAGGCGGTCCGGCAGCCTGGACGAGTTCTTCGAACGCCTGGAACGTCGCCGCCGCGATGATGGCGTCGAGCCGCTCTCCGGGGACGAGGCGACGCGTCTAGCCAACGAGGAGTTGCACGCGATGAGGCAAGAGCGCAGGGAGGCGCCGTAGCCCACTCGGGAACCCGCGCGGTACTGGACCCGAGTGTCCTGGTCAGCGCGGCCATCTCCGACAGGGGTGCGCCGTGGGAGGTGCTCCGGCGCTGGATGGCGGGAGACTTCGGTCTCGTCGTCTCCCCCCGCCTGCTCCACGAGCTGCAGACGGTCCTGGCACGGGCGAAGTTCCGCCGGCACTTCGCCTACGAGGAGGCCACCGAGTACGTGAGCTGGCTGCACCACGAGGCGCTGGTCGTGAGGGACCCGGCCGAGAGCGTCGTCGTGGGCGTCGTCGTGGACGCGGACCCGGACGACGAGT
>JALZNL010000342.1 GCA_030857715.1 Actinomycetota bacterium
GGACCACGTCGTCTTCCCGTTCTACCGCACTCTCATCAGCGAAGTCTTCCTGCCCAACGCCGCTGCTCTTAGCTGGATCATACTGATCGGACAACTGCTGGCGGGGATGGCGATCCTGCTCGGGCTGTTCACCAACGCGGCGCTACTCGGCGGGCTGTTCATGAACCTCAACTTCATACTGGCCGGGGCTCCCGACCCCAGCGCGTTCTACTTCGTGATCCAGGTGGCCCTGTTCATCGGTGGCACCGGTGCCATCATCGGCCTAGACGCCCTGCTCTCACGGCGCATCAGGACCCCACTGTTCGTCGCCAAGGTGGGGATAAGAAGCTGGCACTACCGCAGTAAAGAACGGGCCCTCCTGGGCTTAACAGTCCTCTCGTTCGGCCTCGCCACGTACTGTCTAGCGCACGTCCAGAGCTATGATCCCGGGCTGAGCGTGGAAGACCCGGCGATGATACTCACCGTGCTGTTCACGCTGAGCAGCCTCCAGGCTTTCGTCTCCTACCTGCGCCAGCAGCCGCCCGAGAACACTAGGAGGACAGCGTGAGAGGCCCAAAGGGAGGCGGGATGGATGATGGGCCCTGGGCCGTCGTCGTCTCGTGCGAGGGGTGAAGAAGGTTTAGTAAGGCTAACGAGTGTTGAGCCGTCTCGAGTCGAACGTTAGGAGCATTGGAAGAAAGTGCCAGACAAGGAATGCATCTCGAGGAAGAAGTTCATCCGCCTGGGGGCTGCGGTCGGTCTGGGTGCGGCGGCAGCGCCACTCGCGTCCGCCTGCGGGGGAGGCGAGAATTTCACCGGGAGCGGAGGGACCCCGAAGGCCAGCGACGTCCTCGAAGGAGGGCCAAAAGTCGGTAAGGGCCAGGCCATCGCCAAAGAGTCCGAGGTAAAATCCGGCAGCGCCTTCCCCTTTACGGACGCCGATACCGGACAGCAAAGCGTGCTAGTGCACCTGGAAGATGGCGAGTTCGCCGCGTACTCCGCCGTCTGCACGCACCAGGCGTGCACGGTCGCTTATAAGAATGGCCAGCTCGCCTGCCCGTGCCACGGGTCGGTCTTCGATCCGGCGAGTGGCGCCACAGTCTTGAACGGCCCCGCGAACCGCCCCCTACCCAAGGTAGCGATCCGGGTCGAAGGTGGGGAGGTAATCCGAGCATAGGATCCTCAACTTTTGTTGGGAAGCCCTATTAAGTTGCCGGAGGGCGGCCAGCGATGGATCTAACGAGGTGGATGCGGAGGTACGTGGAACTGTGATCCAAGAGTTGGAATGGGGCAAGGGTAGAGCAACCACCTCCTGGCTTGCCGGACGCCTGGGGGTCACCGACGGAGCGGCGACCCCCAGGCTCAAGAACTCCCAGACCGCAGCTCCGCAAGAACCGTCGGCAAACCGCCACAACAATCGTAGCCTCGTTGCCGCCCGCCTGATGAGCGGTCGATATCCGGAGGGACAACAGTGTCTCGAACATCGCCTGGTAATATTTTTAGGTATAGCTATACTGTGTTTTAGTTGAAGCTAAAAACTTTGTCTGGAGGAGGCGTGATGGAAGGACGCGAGAACGGGGATCGTTTTCCGGAGCTTTTCGGGCTTATCGAGGAGTACGCCGGGGGAGACGACGAGCGGCAGACGATGGCGCTGAAGGTGATCAGCGGGGTATATCTGCCCTCTCTCGATGCGCGGGGTTTGAGGGACGCCAAGCGCGTGGTGGACAGGATTCTGGAGCGCCACGACTACTTTGTCCCGCACGGCAAAAGCGGGGGAGTGCATCCGCAAAGCGTGTACGCGGTCCTGAACGTCGCCAAGCACAGTGGCAAAGGGGAGGACCTGAAATGGGGAGCGAGCCGGTTGTTCAGGATGGTGGAGGCCCTAGGCGGGAGGGCGTGCAACGGTGAGAGTTACCCCAAGCACGCAGCGGACGCGGCGCTGCTGTCGGCGAGCCTGACGCAGCTGGCGCACGCGGCGCAACAGGCTTCCGGGGCGTACGCGGCGGGCTCGCTAAATTGATAGCCGCTGTCCGGATACCCGTTTCGATATTCGAGGAGGAGTTTTGGACGGAGTAGTCCTCTCCAGCCTCGGGCTGTTCGCGGCACTTTTTTTCGTTGCTTTGAATGGTCTGTTCGTGTCCGCGGAGTTCTCGTTCGTGAAGATACGCGCCGGGCAAGTGGAACGCCTCGTGCAGGAGGGCAAGGCCTCGGCGAAGCTGGTCCAGACGGCTACCCGGAAGCTCGACGCCTACCTCGCCGTATGCCAACTCGGCATCACGATCTCTTCCCTGAGCCTGGGCGCTTTGGGGGAGCCAGCTATCGCGAGCCTGATCGAGCCTTCGCTCGGGTCGGTACTGCCGGAGAACTTCATCCACGCCGTCGCCTTCGCCATAGGTTTCTTGATAATAACTACCTTGCACGTGGTCCTCGGCGAGCTGGTGCCGAAGAGCGTGGGCATACAGAGACCCGAGGGGACCGCCCTGTTCATAGCGCCTCTTATGAGGGCTTTCTACTACCTCTTCCTGCCACTGACCATCGTGTTCAACGGAGCGGGCAACGCCATAGTCAGGGCTTTCGGCGTCCTGCCGGCCTCCGAGGCCGAGGAGACGCACTCGGAGATCGAGCTGCGGACTATCATCTCTCACTCGACTCGCCAGGGCGCTCTTCAGAAGAGGGACGAGGACATGCTGGAGGGGATCTTCGAGCTGGGGGAGACGGTGGCCCGGGAGATAATGGTGCCTCGCCCCGACGTTGTGACGCTACCGGCGGAGATGCCCCTCGGCCAACTGGCAAAGGTGGCGGTCACGGGGAATTACACTCGCTATCCACTCTTCGAGGGTGAGAACGCCGACCGGATAATCGGTGCGGTGCATGTAAAGGACATTCTGCGAGCCGCGGAAGCCGCTGGTAGCTTCGAGGCCGACGTCTTGGCCCGCGACCTTATACGAGATCTCATCACCGTCCCGGAGAACCGGCTCATAGAAGACATTCTGGCCGAGTTCCAGCGCCGGAGGATACATATGGCGGTGGTCATAGACGAGTGGGGCTCCTTCGAGGGGATCATCACGCTCGAAGACGTCCTGGAGGAGATCGTCGGGGAGATCCGGGACGAGTTCGACGAGGAGGAACCGGTCATCCGTAAGATAGAAGACGGAAGCTACTTCATCGAAGGCCGTATACCTATCAAAGCGGTCAACGAAGTCCTCGAAACCACCTTCGAGAGCGAGGACTTCGACACTACCGGCGGTCTGGTGCTGGGATTGCTGGGCCGCCCCCCGAAGATCGGCGACGAGGTTGCCTTCGATGGCCACATCTTCCGGGTGGAGAGCGTGGACGGCGCGCGGATCGCCCAGCTCAACGTGCGAGACAACTCGTCCGAGAAGAGGCCGGATGCGCTGGGGAGCGACACACGCCGGATCTTCTTGCGGCCCCAGGATACATCCCCGACCGGGCACCGGGCCGTGCTCGAAAAGATCGAGGCTATCCTAAAAGATAACCCGGATGAGGAGGTCGAGCTGGTCGCGGATGGTTCGGCCACGACTCTCGCCGGTCAGGGAAACTCGCTGCTCGGTCTTCTCGTGCAGCGGGGTCTCGGCGTGGCGGTCAGCAACGGTGCCTGGAAGGTCTGGCAGCCTCGGGCCAACGTGCGGTTTCGGAGGCTACCGGCCAAGAGAACGGGTGCTTGACCTCGCAGCCGACATCCCTCGCCACGCCTTCGGGCTTCCTGTTCCGACGCGAGGTTTCGTCGTGGTCGTGAAGGTACACACCCAACTTCCCACGTCGGCGGACCATGCGTGGCGCGTTCT
>JALZNL010000343.1 GCA_030857715.1 Actinomycetota bacterium
CCACGACTTGTTTGTCCCTCTCTTCGTGCCCGTTCTCCTTGAAGGCCTCGCGCACGATGGCCGCGTGCTCTTCTTTGTGGTACCTCGCCGAGCCCTGCGCCGGGCTCGGGCGGGCGGGCTTGCCGACGTAGCGCAGCGGCACCTCCCCGCCGAGAACCTCCTCCAGCCGCGGCCGGACGAAGGTCCAGGCGCCCATGTTCTCGGGCTCCTCCTGGGCCCAGGCGACCTCCCGCAGGTTCGGGTAGCCCTCGAGGACCTCCCTGATGCTCTCCTCGGGCCAGGGGTAGAGGAGCTCGACGCGCGCGACGGCCGTGGACTCGTCCTGCTCGCGCGTGTCGCTCCCCACAAGCTCCGTATAGAACTTGCCGGAGCAGAGGATCAGGCGCTCGATGTCCTCCGAGCGACCCCTGGCTTCTTCATCGTCCAGGACGGTCTGGAAGCGTCCCTCGGAGAGGTCCTTGAGGCCCGAGCCCGCCATCGGGTGCCGCAGCAGGCTCTTGGGCGCCATGATGATGAGGGGGCGCTTGTTCTCCTTGAGCCGCGCCTGCGCCCTGAGCAGGTGGAAGTACTGGGCCGCCGTCGTCAGGTTTGCGATGCGCACGTTCTCCATCGCCGCGAGCTGCAAGAACCGCTCCAGCCGCGCGCTCGAGTGCTCCGGCCCCTGCCCCTCGTAACCGTGCGGCAGGAGCATGACGAGCCCGGATGTCTGGCCCCACTTGGCCTGGCCCGAGACTATGAACTGGTCGATCATGGGCTGCCCCACGTTGGCGAAGTCCCCGTACTGGGCCTCCCAGAGGACGAGCGCGTCGTCGGCGTTCATGGTGTAGCCGTACTCGAAGCCCATGACCGCGATCTCAGAGAGCGGGCTGTTGTGGACCGCGAAGGACGCGTTTGCCTGCGGGATGTTCTGCATCGGGACGTAGTCCTCGCCGACCTCCTCGTCGTGCAGGACGAGGTGGCGCTGGGAGAAGGTGCCGCGCTCGGAGTCCTGGCCGGTCAGCCGGATCGGGACGCCGTCCTCCAGCAAGGAGGCGAAAGCGAGCATCTCCGCGTGGGCCCAGTCGATCCTGTCCTCCCCCTCGTTACCGATCTTGGCCCTCGTCTTCTGGAAGAGCCGTTCGAGCTTGGAGTTCGGGGTAAAGCCCTCGGGGCGCTCCAGGAGCGCCGCGTTCAACTCGACGAGCTTCTCCGCCGCGACGGCGGTCTCCGGGACCTCCACGACGGGGGTGCGGGGCTGCTCGGTCTCGAGGTCGTCGTCGCCCACCTCGTCCTTGGGCTTCTTGCGGATCTCCTCCATGTTGGCCTGGAGGTCGTCCACCATCTTCTGGGCTTCCTCGGCCGTGACGATGCCCCGGTCCTCGGCCTCTTTGGCCCAGACCTCACGGACCGTGGGGTGGTCCTTTATTTTCTGGTACATGACGGGCTGGGTGTAGGCGGGCTCGTCGCCCTCGTTGTGGCCGAACCTGCGGTAGCCGATCAGGTCTATGAGAAAGTCCTTGTGGAACCTCTCCCGATAAGCGTAGGCCAGCCGCGTCGCAGCCAGGCACGCCTCCGGGTCGTCGGCGTTGACGTGGACGACCGGGATCTCGTACCCCTTTGCAAGATCGCTCGCGTAGGTGGTCGAACGCGCGTCCTGGCGCTCGGTCGTGAAGCCGAGCTGGTTGTTGGTGATGATGTGGATGGTCCCGCCGGTCCGGTATCCCGGAAGCCGGCTGAGGTTGAGCGTCTCCGCCGAAACGCCCTCGCCCGGGAAGGCCGCATCGCCGTGCAGCAGCACCGCCAGCGACTTCTCCTCGTCCCGTACCGGGGGGCCGGCCGAGTCGCGCCTCTCCTGCGCGGCGCGGGCCATCCCCTCGACCACGGGGTTGACGTGCTCCAGGTGGCTCGGGTTCGGGGCGAGGTTCACGAGCACCTGCTCGTCGGCCTCCGCGTCGCTCAGGTGGTAGCCCCGGACGCCGAGATGGTACTTCACGTCGCCAACCCAGGCGTCGCCCGGACGGCTCGCCGCCGAGGACGACTCGCCCTTCTCCGGCTGCTGGAACTCCCCGAAGATCCTGGAGTAAGACTTGTCAAGCACGTGCGCGAGCACGTTGAGGCGCCCGCGGTGGGCCATGCCGAGCACCATCTCGGGCGTCCCGCCCTCGGTCGCCCGGCGGGCCAGCAGGTTGAGCATCGGCACGACCATGTCATTGCCCTCTACCGAGAACCGCTTCTGGCCGAGAAAGGACTTGTGCAAAAACTTCTCGAAGGTGTCTATGCGCGTCAGGCGCATGAGCAGGCGTCTGGCGTCGTCGCCCTCCATGCGCTTGGCGAAGCGCCCGGACTCAACGGCCTCCCTGAGCCAGAACCGCTCGTCGGGGTCATGGACGTGGCCGAAGTCGTAGCCGGTGGTGTTGCAGTAGAGGTTCCTGAGCTCCTCCACGGCCTCCCGCGCCGTCACGCTCTTCTCGGCTATGGGGCCGCCGATGATGAGGGGCGGCAGGGTCTCGAGGTCTGCGTCGGTGATCCTGTAGAACTCGGGGTCCAGCGTCGGGTCGCCGGGAGGCTCGCTGCCGAGCGGATCCAGCTTCGCCGCCCGGTGCCCGAAGTCCCTTATGTGCCTGACGTGCTTGGAGGCCCCGACCGCCTTCTCGACGTCGAGCTCGATGTCCCGCGGGGCCGCCGCGGCGCTGCCGTTGGCCCCGTTGGGCCGCGGCGGGCTCCAGGACTCGAAGAACTCCCGCGCGCCCTCGTCGACGGAGTCGGGGTCTTCACGGTACCTCTCGTACAACTCCAGCACGTAGCCCAGGTTCGGCCCGTAGAATTGGTATTCCGTCTGCTTTTCCAACCGGATCACACCCTCACGTTGCGGTCTTTAAGAAGCCCAAGCGTCCACGAAGGGAGACGGGGAACACGCCCCGCCTCCCCCGCGCCGCGCTCTTGGCAAGGCTATAAGACAACTCGATCTTCTCTATGATACCCCACATAGTGGGTGAGGTTTTACCCCGAAACTGCCACACCTTACACCAGACTTGAAGGAGGCATCAGGCTACAGGTTTTAGGCATTAGGGGTACGGCGCGCCACCCGAGGTCAGAAGTCGCCCCCAGCGAGCAGCGGGGCGGTGTGACCGCGCCAACGATGCTCCACAACACCCGAAACCTAAAGCCTTAAAGCCTCCGAAGGAGACGACCTGTAGCCTGATGCCTACCCCCCGAGCTGGACCTGCGCGAGCCTGAGGTCCTCGGCCATCCCGCTGTGCCCGAACTTCTCGGCCTGCCCGATGCCCGTGCCGTAGGCCTCCCGCGCCTCGCCCTCCCGCCCGAGCTTCGTCAGGACTTCCCCGAGCCGTAGGTACGCGTTGCCCTCGTCCTCATGGGCCTCGACGTACCTCTTGAGCACCGCCGCCTCGTCCTCCTCGCGCCCGGCCTTCTTGTACTCGTTCGCCAGGGCCAACAGGCCGGTGGGGTTCTCCGGGTTGTCGGCCAGCATCCGCTCGAAGTAGTCGATCCTGTTCTGCGCGTTCTCCACGAGGACCCTTTCGTCAGATTTTCGAGGCCCCTAGTATAGAGAGATTGTCGGAAAGCCCGCGCCGTGTCGGGAAGAAGGCTTTGAGGTTTTAAGGCTTTAGGCTTTGAAGTTAAAGCCTAAAGCGGACGGGCTGTTGTGGATCTTACCGGGATTGGTCGCCGGGCCACGGATGTCGTGAGAGCGTTCCGACCAGCACCCCTAAGTACATTCACGCAATTTCTGCGGGGTCCGAACCGATGATCGACAGGACTCGCCACGGGCATCGGTTGTAA
>JALZNL010000344.1 GCA_030857715.1 Actinomycetota bacterium
TCCCCCGCTCGTCCATGACCACCAGGCACGACTCTTTCTCCCGTGCCTCGCCCGGCCTCCACGCAAGCGCGCAACCGACGAACCTCAAACGTCCTCCCTCCCGGCGACCTCGACGACCCGCGCGACCTCCGCGCAGACCTCCCGGCACACCGCCTCGTCCTCGTGTTCCACCATGACCCTGACCACCGGCTCCGTCCCGCTCGGCCTGAGCAGGATGCGTCCCTCGGACCCGAGCCTCTCCTCCGCCCCGGCAACGGCCCTCTCGACCTCGTCCAGTGCTGCGACGGCCTTCGCGGAGGCCGTCCCGCCCACGGGGACGTTGATGAGCCGCTGCGGGTACACCTCCATAACCCTAGCAAGCTCGGAGAGTTTCTTCCCGCTGCGCACCATCACGTCCAGCAGCGCGAGCGCCGTCACCAGCCCGTCGCCCGTCGTGGCGTGCTCGGAGAGGATGACGTGCCCGGACTGCTCCCCGCCCACCGACGCCCCCGTACGCAGCATCTCCTCGGCCACATGCCTGTCCCCGACGGGCGTGACCCTGTAAGGGACCCCCATCGCCTCCATCGCCTTGAAGAAGCCGAGGTTGCTCATCACCGTGACGACCACGCCGCCGAGCGCGTCGCGCTCATGGAGGTCGCGGGCGAGGATGGCGAGGATCTTGTCGCCATCCACGACGTTGCCCCTCTCATCCACGGCCAATACCCGGTCCGCGTCACCGTCGAAGGCGAACGCGACGTCGTGGCCGGAGGCGTCAAGATCTCCGATGTGCGTCGATCCGCAACCCTCGTTGATGTTCGTGCCCGAAGGTTCCACACCGACCACCGTCACGTCCGCCCCGATCCGGCCGAACGTCTCCGGCGCCGCCCTGTAGGCCGCGCCGTTGGCGCAATCCAGCAAGACCTTGAGGCCGGCGGCGTCCGGGCTCAGGCGCCCCAGCACGTCCTGCACGTAGATCCCGGAGGCGTCCTCCAGGCTCTCCATCGGCCCGATCCCATCTCCGGTGGGACGCGCCACGTCTCGCCCGGTGAGGTCTTCGATCTCGCGCTCCCTCTCCAGCGGCAGCTTCCGCCCCTCGCCCGAGAAGAACTTGATGCCGTTGTCCGGGTAGGGGTTGTGCGACGCGCTGACGACCGCGGCCGCGCTCGCCCCGAGCCTGGGCGCGAGTGCGGCCACCCCTGGCGTCGGGATGACGCCGAGGTCCACGACCCGGGCGCCCCCGGCGGAGAGCCCGGCGGACAGGGCACCGGAGAGCATCCCGCCCGAGAGGCGGGTGTCCCGGCCGACGAGGACGGTGCCCCCGAAGGCGCGGGCGGCGGCCAGGCCGAGGCGGAGGGCGTCCTCGGGGGTGAGGTCCCTGTTAGCGACCCCCCGCACCCCGTCGGTGCCGAAGGAGATGGTGCGTGCCCGGCGCTCGTCGGGTTGGTTCAAGATCACCTCCGGTTAGTCTTTGTCGGGGTCGGAATATATCCTGAACCCGACCTGCTCTCTGTGCTTCAACGTCCTGTAGAAGTCCAGGCCCTCGTCCGAAGACGTGAGGTCCATGCGCCCGGCCCCCACCCTTGCGAAGGCTTCTTCCACGAGCCCCCTGCCGACGCCCCTGCAGCGCCACTTCTCGTCCACCGCGAGCAGGCCGAGGTGCGCCTGGAAGACACCATCGCCGAAGACCTGGGCAAACCCGACGACCTCGCCGGTGTCACGCGCCACGGCGATTATCGTCGTAACCCCGGGTGCGGTGAGAGACTTGCGCGTGAGGTCCGGGTCGTAGCCGAAGTTGTCCCATTCGAGCGAACCGAGGATCCCGACCACCTCGGAGAGGTGCGAAGTCTCGTCGAACGCCTCGTAGACCACGGACGGGCTTCCCTCCCCGGGCTTCACGCCGGCCTCCCTCTAGGCGCGAACGAGCCCTCCCACAACTCGGAAGGGCTCGATGAGTAAAGTGTCTCTCGTTTCGGCGCCGTTAGCGCTTGGAGAACTGCGGGCGCTTGCGGGCCTTCTTGAGGCCGTACTTCTTGCGCTCGACGGCCCGGTCATCCCTCGTGAGCATCCCGGCTGCCTTGAGCTCGCCGCGGGCCTCCTGGGACTCCTCGGCCAGCGCCCGGGCTATACCGTGGCGCAGGGCCTCGGCCTGGCCGGTGAGGCCGCCGCCCTCTATCTTGGCGACGACGTCGTAGCGGCCCGCGGCCCCGAGGGTCTCAAGCGGGGACTTCACGGCCATCTGGTAGGTCGGGCGCGGAAAGAACTCCGCAAGCTCGCGGCCGTTTACCGTGATCTTGCCGTCACCGGGGAGCAGCCGCACCCTTGCAACCGCGGTCTTGCGCCGTCCCGTTCCCGTGTAAAGAGCAGCTTCAGCCATTTATCCCACCTCGAGCGTCTGCGGGTCCTGGGCGGCGTGCGGGTGCTCGGGACCGGCGTAGAGTTTCAACTTCTTGAACTGCTGGCGGGCGAGCCGGCTCTTCGGCATCATCCCGTAGACAGCCTTGCGCAATACCTCTGTCGGCTTGCGAGACATCATCTGCTCGTAGCTCGTCTCCTTCATCCCACCGGGATACCCCGAGTGGCGCCGGTAGACCTTCTGCTCGGCCTTCCTGCCCGTGACGACCACCCGATCGGCGTTCACCACGACCACGAAGTCGCCAACGTCCACGTGCGGCGTGTACTGCGCCTTGTGCTTGCCGCGCAACACCCGCGCTATCTCGGTCGAGAGCCGCCCGAGGGTCTTGCCCTCTGCGTCAACGACGTACCATCTCCGCTCGACCTCGAGGGGCCGCGCCATGAAACTTTTCATCATCCTCCGGAGGTTCTACGAACTACTCTTAAAAGGCTTTCAAGTGGATCAAATAGTAGCATACATCCACGAGAAGGCCACCACGGGGCCTTCCCCGGCTCCGCGTCACCCAAAGGGTGGGACGTGTCGTCGGCGGGGTCGAGGTACTAGGAAGGCTTCAGGTTACAGGCATCAGGTTTCAGGGGGGGTGGAGAAACGTTTTTGCGGTTACGCCACTCTCAAGCTGATCCGGGCGACGCCCTGGGTTTTCAGGCCGCGCACCGTACCTCTGATGCCCGAAGCCTGCTGCCTGAAACTCTAAGCGACGCAGGCGGCGCAGCGCCCGTACAGGGTCAGGCTGTGGTCCTCGACGGTGTAGCCGCCCGGGAGCATCGTCCCCCGCGGGATGCCGACCGGGCAGACGCCGAGGTCGTAGGTCTGCTCGCACACCCGGCAACGGAAGTGGTGGTGGTGCCCCCGGTCGGCCGCCTCGTAGAGGGGCTCCTCCCCGGGAAGGTCCACCGCCACGATCTCCCCTCCCTCGCGCAACGCCTTTACCGCCCGGTAGACGGTCGCGATACCGAGCCGCGGTATCTCCTCGCCCGCCCGCCCGTGGATCTGGGCGATGGACAACGGCCCCTCGGCCGACCGGATCCTGCCGAGGATGGCGTTCCGCTGCTTTGTCTGACGCACGACGCCCATTGTGGCGGCAATATACCATACTGGCCTCCCCCGACTCTTGCGAACCCGGGATCAATAGAGGCACGTCTGCACAACGGTAAAGCGCGTTTCGCGCCGTCAAACGATAAGGTCCTGTCCCCACGGGCCTCTCCGCGAACGCGCCGCGACCGGGACACCGGTGGGACCCCAAAACGCCGAATCGCCACATAGCGGAATCCATGAAGATTGATCCACCTCGCACGAGGGTCCCGCGCTTGCGACCGACATCCACCCCGAAAGCCTTTCCTGATGCCTGAAACCTGATGCCTGTAGCCCGGCTTGC
>JALZNL010000345.1 GCA_030857715.1 Actinomycetota bacterium
GGGATAGACTTCGTCATCCACACCGAGCAGATGGCCGCAGAGGAGATCTTCGAGGCCCTCATGGCCCCAGGCGCCGTGGACGTGGAGACGTTCGCCGGCAAGACCATACAGGTGGCCGAGGTGGTCCTGAAGGAGGGCTCCCCGGCCGTGGACCGGGCCGTCAGGGACGTGGAGCTGCCCCGGCGGAGCCTCATGGTCGGGGTGGTGCGGCGCGGGGAGCCGCTCGTGCCGACGGGCGATACCGTGCTGAGGGCCGGGGACCACGTGTTCCTGATCGGGGAGCGGCGACGCGGCATCCCGGCGGCCGTCGCGGCAGTCGCCACCGACACGAAGCCGGTCAAGGAGGTCATGATCCTGGGCGGCCACCGCATCGGGCTGCTGCTGGCCCAGGTCCTCGAGCGCGCCGGCATCTCCGTGAAGGTGGTCGAGCGCGACGAGGCCCGCGCCCGCCACGTCGCCTCCCAACTCAAGAGGGGCCTCGTGCTCAGGGACGAGGGCGTCTCCCGGGACTTCTTGCTCGCGGAAGGCGTGGACGGGACGGACGCCTTCGTGGCCGTTACCGAAGACGACCGGACCAACCTGCTGGCCGCCATGAACGCCCGAAGGCTCGGCGCCCGCCTGACGGTCGCGGGGATAAGCCGCTCGGAGTTCGCCCCACTCTCCGAGGCGCTCGGGGTGGACATCGCCGTCTCGCCGCGCCTGCTGGCCGCGGGCGCTATTTTGCGGTTCGTCAGGCGGGGTGAGATCGCGGCGGTGACGCTCCTCGAGAGCGGGGCCCAGATCATAGACATGGGCGTGCCCGCGACCTGCCGCATCGCCAACCGCCAACTCTCGGACGTCAACTTCCCGAAAGGCGCCATCGTCGGCGCGGTGTTGAGGGACGGGGCGGTGCTCATCCCGTCGGGCCGGGACGTGCTGGAGCCGGGGGACGAGGCCGTGGTCTTCACGGTGGGGTCGGCGGTCGACGAGGTGGAGACGCTCTTTGCACCCTAGGGTGATCGCCAATGCCCTCGGGGCCGTCTACGCCGCCGGGGGCGCCGCGATGCTCGTCCCCACGCTCTACGCCCTGCTCACCCGCGACGGCAACGCCGTGGCGTTCGCCGTACCTTCGCTCGCGACCCTCGCGGCGGGGGCGGCCGTCTTCTTCCTCACCCGCAGCGAGAGACCGTACGTATCCGGGCGGGACGTGTTCCTCATCGTGGTGCTCGGGTGGGTCGGGGTGGCCACGGCCGGGTCCGTCCCCTTCGTCCTCTCCGGTCTTATGGGGCCCGTGGACGCCTTCTTCGAGTCGATGGCGGGTTTCACGACGACCGGGGCCTCCACGATAGGGGTGCCCGAAGAGGTGCCCCCCTCGATCCTGCTCTGGCGCAGCCTAAGCCAGTGGGCCGGGGGGATAGGTATCGTGCTCCTGTTCGTGGCCGTGGCCCCCCTGGTCGGCTTCGGGGCGGCGCAACTGGTCTCGGCGGAGACCGCCGACCCCGTCCCCGACCGGCTGACCACCCGCATCACGGACACGGCCAAGATCCTGGCCCTCGTCTACGGCTCGCTTACCCTCGGCGGCGTCGTGGCCCTCCTCCTCGCCGGCATGGGCCCCTTCGACGCGGTCAACCACGCGCTTACGACGGTCTCGACGGGCGGCTACTCGACCCGCACGGAGTCCATAGCGGCCTTCGACTCGCTTGCGGTCGAGCTCGCGATAACGGCCGGGATGATCCTCTCGGGGGTGAACTTCGGCCTGTACTTCAGGGCCGCGAGCGGCCGCCTGAGCCTCGCCGTCGGCAACGTCGAGCTTCTGGTCTTTCTCGGCATCATCGCGGCCTCTACCCTGATGGTCTCGGCGTCCCTCTACACCGGCGGCGCCTCCCTCTTCTCGGCCGCGCGGGACGCGCTCTTCCAGAGCGCGAGCCTGCTCACGGGCACGGCCTTCGCGACCGCCGACTGGAAGGCGTGGAGCCCTTTCTGCCAGGGTCTCCTGATGCTGCTCCTCACTATCGGCGGCAGCGCCGGCTCCACGAGCGGGGGCCTCAAGGTGGTGCGGGTGGTGCTACTCGCGCGCCACGCCTGGCAACAGGTCTTCAAGATGGTCCACCCGCGGGCCGTGACGCTGCTCAAGTTCGGCCACCGCATCGTCCCCGAGAAGCTGCGCGTCGCCTTCCTCGGTTTCTTCTTCGTGTACGTGCTCGCCCTCGTCGCGGGGACCTTGCTCCTCACCCTGCACGGCGTCCCCCTTGGAGCCTCCTTCGGCTCCATCTTCGCCTGTATCAACATCGCCGGCACCGCCCTCGGCCCGGTCGGTGACGCCTCCTTCTTCGCCGAGCTGCCCGCCTCGGCCAAGATCCTGCTGACTTTCTTTATGCTCCTGGGTCGGCTGGAGCTGTTCACGGTGCTGGTCATCCTCACGCCCGAGTTCTGGCGTAGTTAGCACGCTCCGGCTGACGCCTACGCTTTCAGCCCGGCGCTTCGCGCCTTTCAGCACGTCCCCTCCGGGGACTCTCAGCACGCCGCCCTGCGGGCGGCTTTCAGCTTTTTGTTGGGCGGCGTCCCCCAAATCGTTTCACTAACCACTAAGCGAGGGCCAACCTTGAGGCGCTACTGCCGAGAGTGATCCCGCATACGCGACCAGACGTGCCTGCACGACGAAAAGCTGAAAGTGGAAGCCGAAGGCTGGAACGTGCTGAAAGCGGAGGCGTTAGCCGGAGCGTGCTGACAAGCGGAGCCCGAAGGGCGCAGCGTGCCGACGGCGCTAGCCGTCGAGCAGGGCGATAAAGGCGGCGCGTTGTTCGGTGGTGCCTACGACGCTCACCGTGTCGCCGGGCTCCAGGGTGAGGTCGGGGCCGGGGTTGGTGATGGCTTCTTCGCCGCGGACGAGGGCGACGATGGAGGCGCCGGTCCGGGAACGCACGCCGAGCTCGCCGATGGCGCGGCCCGAGAGGGCGCAGTTTTTTGGGACCTCGATCCAGTCGCTCTCTATCATCCTGGAGGCGCGCCGGAGCCCGGCGAGGCCCTCGTCACCGCCGTCACCGTCGGAGATCGGGGCGTACAGCTCGCGGCGCACGCCGTCGGAGAACCGTTGCACCTCGGCGGCCCCGAAGCCGCGGTTCATGAGAACCTGCCGCCCGAGTTCCAGACCCGCCTCGAACTCGGGCTGGACCGCCTCGTAGACGCCGAGCCGGCCCAGGTCCTCCAGTTGCTCCTCGCTAGCCGAACGGGCCACGATGCGCGCGTGCGGGTTGAGGGCCTTCGTCCGCTCGACCACCAGCCGCGCCCCCACGGCGTCGGAGGTGGCGAGCACGACCATCCTGGCCGACCTGATCTTCGCCGCCTCCAATACGGGCTCCGCCGAGGCGTCGCCGTATACGAGCGGTATCCCCTCCTCCCTCGCGACCTCGACCTTCCCGGGGTCCACGTCCACGACGACGAACGGCTGGTCCAGGCGCGCGAGCATCCGGGCGACGAAGCCCCCGACCCTGCCGAATCCGACGATCACGACGTGGTCCGTAAGCTCCTCGCTGGGCAGGTCGGCAGTCTTGGGCGCCGGCGCCGGGAATCGCTCGCGCCAACGGGCGTAGAGTGGGGGCGCCGCGCGGGCGGCAAAAGGCGTAAGCGCCATCGTCACCACGGCCGTCGTCAGGGCGATGGAGTAGGTGCTCGAAGAGATCACGCCTTCGCTCCTCCCGGACCGGGCGAGCAGGAAAGAGAACTCCCCGACCTGGAAGAGCCCGAGCCCCACGGCGAACGGCACGATGTTCACGTACCCGAAAGCG
>JALZNL010000346.1 GCA_030857715.1 Actinomycetota bacterium
CCCTATCGGATTTCCTGAGGCTCTCGAAGACGATGTCGTAGGACGTGTCCAGGAGCTCGACCACCTCGTCGTCCGGGACGGTTCCGTCGCAGGTGAGGGTGTTCCAGTAGCGTTTGTCGAAGTAGCGGGCCGGTCGGACGGACGGGTACTGCCCGCGCAGGAGGCCGGTGAGCTCCTGGTCTGCCTTGAACGTGATCTTCACCGGCGACTCTTCCACGTGCAGGACGGCGAAGATCTTGCCGCAGACCTTGAAGACTCGGTGCTCCTCGCCGAAAGGAAAGCCCGACGTGGAGCCCGGCTTCCGCCCGCAGTGGTTTTCCAGGCATTCCGGAGAAGGCCGTTCTTTCAAGAGGGGCTCTCTTTCCTCGGTTGGATCTCCTCGGAGGTAAGTCTAATCACCGACCCCTCTCCTCCAAACGGCCGTTTTTCGGATACGGGTCGCCGGAAAGCGGTAGGATATCGGGCTGGAGTTGGACCAGGAGATCTCGGCCAGAGGCCGCGAGGAGGCTCGGTGAGGATGGACCCGTACAGGGAGATGCGTGCCGGGGCACGGCCCGCCTCTGCCTCCCTTCCGGGGCTGGGCCGTCCTTGGTGAGGAGGGCGGTCAGGCCTGCGGTGTTCTCCGCGTTCGCGATGCTGTTCGCGTTCGTGAGCCTGCTGCCCGTGGCCTGGATGTTCAAGACGAACGCCGTAGGGAGGATAGTGAGCCCCGGTGAGCTCTTCGTCCCTCCGCCGGAGGTGTTTCCGGGAGGGTTCTCCCTCCTGCCCTACGTCTCCATCCTCTACGACCTGGACTTTCTGCGGCCCCTGGCGAACGGCGTCATAACCGCGGCCACGACGGCCATGGCGTGCTTCTTGATCGGCTCCATGGCCGCCTACGCCATTGCCCGCCGCGGCTTCCGGCCCGGCGTTACCTCCCTGACGCTGGTGCTGACGATGGGCCTGCTGCCGCCGCTCGCCGCCGTGGCCCCGCCCCTCGTCCGGTCGGCGGTGCTGGAAATCTCGGGCAGCCGCCTGGCGATGCTGGTCCCGGATTTGCTCTTCGCGCTGCCGCTCTCCATCTGGTTTCTCGTGGCGTACTTCAAGGCGCTTCCGGCCGAGCTCGGGGAGGAGGCGAGGGCGGACGGGAACGGGCCGGGGACGTTCTGGCGCGTCATGCTGCCCGTCGCTACCCCCGGGGTGCTCACGACCGCCGTCCTGACGTTCGTCTTCGCCTGGAACCAGTACCTCTTCGCCAGGAACCCCGCCTTCGAGGAGAGGCTGCAGCCCTTCGCGGCCGTGCTGCCGGAGCTCCCGAACGATCTCCTGCCCGCGATCTCCGTCCTCGTCACCCTGCCCCTAGTCGCGCTCGTCCTCGGCTACCAGCGCCTCGTCGTAGTCGGGGGCCAGGCGGTGGCGGGGAAAACCGATGCCCCGACGGGCAAGGCGCGAACGGCGATACGGACCCGGCGGGTGGCGCCCGGTGTGGCGACGGCCGTGCTGCTGCTGGCGCAGAGCTGGGCGCTCATGCTCTTCCTGCGCCACGGGTGGGACGCGCTCGCCTTCCCCTTCCCGCTCAACTACGGGGAGGGCCCGCTGCTCGACCAGGCGGTGAGGCTCGCGAACTTCGAGGGCATCTACTCGTCGGATCTCGCAAGGGCACCTTACACCATCTCCAACTACCCGCCGTTCTACCTGCTCGTCCAGGCGCCTTTCGTGTGGCTCTTCGGGCCCGAACTCTGGTACGGGCGCCTGATCTCACTGGCCAGCGTGGCCGCGACCGCCCTCTTTGTCGCCCTCACCCTCTTTACGCTTACCCGCGACCGCATCGCCGCGATGGCCGCCGGCCTGACCTTCCCCGCCATCCCCTACGTCCTGCGCTGGTCCTCTCTGGGCCGGGTGGACCTCCTCGGCCTCGCCCTCTCCTGGGCCGGCCTGTTCGCCGTCATCCGCTGGCCGGGGAGGCGCAGGGCGATAGTTGCCGCCGCCCTTCTGTTCGTCGCCGCCGTCCTGACCCGCCAGACGTACGTGCTCGCGGCCCCGCTCACGGCTTTCGTGTGGCTCCTCGTCCAGGGCCAACGCCGCCGGGCGCTGGAGCTCGCCGGCCTCTCCTGCGGCCTCGGCCTCGTCTCGTTCGCGGCGCTGAACGTCGCCACCGACGGCGGTTTCTTCCTCAACACCGTGACGGCCAACATCAACGACTTCCGGTGGGAGCGGGTCAGCTTCAACGCCCTCGGCGCGGGGCTCGCCTGCCCGCTGCTCCTGCTCGGCGGGCTCGCTTTTGCCTGGAGGGCCCCGCGGGACCGGGCGTGGTGGCTCGTGGTGCCGTACCTGGCGCTCAGCGTCCCCTCGGCCCTGCTCGTCGGCAAGGTCGGATCAGACGTCAACTACCTGCTGGAGCTCTCGGCCGCGCTCTGCCTGGCGACCGGCGCCCTCATCGCCTGGCAGCGCGAGCGTCCGCGCCTGAGGGCGCTCCTGATCTCGCTTCTCGCCCTCCAGGTCCTGGCACTTGCCCAGTCGTCCCTCGTCCCCTCGGGCCTGCAGGACTACGTCGTAGACCAGGAGAAGGAGGTACGCCAGCTCTCGCGCATCGTCGCCGGGGCCGAAGGCCCGGTCCTGACGGACGAGCACATGGGCCTCCTGCCGCTGAACGGCAAGCGCATCCACCTCCAGCCCTTCGAGATGACCCAGCTCTCCCGCGACGGCTCCTGGAAGCAGGACCGGGCGGTCGAAACCATCCAGAGTGAGGAGTATGCCGTCGTCATGATGTGGGAGCCTCCCTTTGCCAAAGACATAAAGCAAGACCGCTGGACGGAGGAGATGCTTGGCGCGGTCGAAGCCCACTACGAGCCAACGGACAGGCTCGCGGACATGGTGGTGTACCGGCCGAAGGAATAAGGCTTCAGGTGTCAGGCATCAGGTTTTAGGTTTTCGGGACACGAAGTCCTCGTTCGCGGTTCGTGCCTGCGGCGTGATCCGAAACGTGGATTTACCCCAGGCGGTAGGGGCGGTTCGCGAACCGCCCGGACGCGCGGAGGTTCCCGCCGGTAGACTGTCTGGAGGGATACCCGCCATCGGAGAGGAGGCGAGGCCGTGCGGGTGGTGATCGTGGGCGGCGGCGAGGTCGGGTTCAACGCGGCGAGGATGCTCTCGGGCGAGGGTCACAGGGTCGTGATGATAGACCAGGACGAGTCCCTGGTGGAGCGGATGTCCGAGCAGTTGGACGCCCTCGTGATGCACGGCAACGGGGCGAGCCCGAAGATGTTGCGCGAGGCCGAGACGGACAAATCAGACCTGCTCATAGCCGTCACCAGCTCGGACGAATCGAACATCATCGCGTGCCTGGCGGCCAGGGCGCAGGGTGTGGCGCGCACCGTCGCCCGCATCAACAACCCCGATTACTACGACCCCCAGGAGACCTTCGCCGGCAAGACGCTCGGGATAGACTTCGTCATCCACACCGAGCAGATGGCGGCGGAGGAGATCTTCGAGGCCCTCATGGCCCCTGGTGCCGTGGACGTGGAGACGTTCGCCGGCAAGAACATCCAGGTGGCCGAGGTGATCCTGAAGGAGGGCTCCCCGGCCGTGGACCGGGCGGTCAAGGACGTGGAGCTTCCGGAGCGGAGCCTCGTGGTCGGGGTGGTGCGGCGTGGGGAGCCGCTCGTGCCGACGGGCGGCACCGTGCTGAGGGCCGGGGACCACGTTTTCCTGATCGGGGAGCGGCGGCGCAGCATCCCGGCGGCGGTCGCGGCCGTCGCCACCGACACGAAGCCGGTC
>JALZNL010000347.1 GCA_030857715.1 Actinomycetota bacterium
GCAAGCTCCGATTCAGCGCGGCAAACGGGCGCCGCGACGCACGCCGGATTCTAACAAAGGCCCGTTTCCCGCGCCGCCGGAAAACGCGTCGCTGGCGGGCCGTTTTCGTGATCCGGGGCCGGGGTAAGTATGATGGTACCGTTCGGAGGAGAGACCTTTCCAGGAGGTAAGTGGTGACGCAGCAGATAGACCAGCGGACCGCCGGCTCGGAGGAGTGGCGCGCGCTCGCCCAGCAGCTACGGGCTGACAGCATCCGCGCGAGCAGCAGTGCGGCCTCGGGCCACCCGACCTCGTCGATGTCGGCGGCGGACCTCATGAGCGTGCTCATGAGCAAGTACCTGCGATACGACTTCGACGCACCCGACAACCCGGGCAACGACCACCTGATCTTCTCCAAAGGCCACGCCTCCCCCCTCCTCTACTCGATGTATAAGGCCGCCGGCGCCATCACGGACGAGGAACTCATGACCTTCCGCGAGTTCGGCAGCCGCCTACAAGGCCACCCGACCCCGATCCTCCCCTGGGTGGACGTCGCCACGGGCTCCCTGGGCCAGGGCCTACCTATCGGGGTGGGCGTGGCGCTGGCCGGCAAGTACCTGGACGAGGAGCCCTACCGCGTGTGGGTCCTCTGCGGCGACTCCGAGATGGCGGAGGGCTCGATGTGGGAGGCCTTCCAGCACGCCTCCTTCTACAAGCTTGACAACCTCGTCGCCGTCCTGGACATGAACCGCCTCGGCCAGACGCGCGAGACCATGGACGGCTGGAACGGCGACCACTACGCCAACCGCGCCCGCGCCTTCGGTTGGCACGCCATCGAAATAGACGGCCACGACCCCGAGGCTGTAGACAACGCCTACTCAGAGGCGCTTGGCAACGACGGCCCCACCCTGATCGTCGCCAAGACCAAGAAGGGCTACGGGGTCTCGTTCCTGGAAGACGTGGACGGCATGCACGGCAAGCCCGTGACGCCCGACCGGGAGGCGGCGGCCCTCGAAGAGCTCGGCGGCACCAACGACCTTCGCGTCGACGTCCACAAGCCCGACGGCACGGCCTCCACGGGCGGCGGGTCAACGGGTGAGGCAGATCTTCCAACCTGGGAGCTCGGCGACGAGGAGGCGACCCGCGGCGCCTACGGGGCGGCCCTCAAGGCCGTCGGCGCGGCCCGCGAGGACGTCGTCGCCCTCGACGGCGAGGTCAGCAACTCGACCCACTCGGCCGACTTCGCCGAGGAGTACCCGGAGAGGTACTTCGAGATGTTCATCGCCGAGCAGCAGATGCTCGCTGCGGCCGTCGGGATGAGCGTGCGCAACTACGTGCCCTTCGCCTCCACCTTCGCGGCCTTTCTCTCCCGCGCCTACGACTTTATCCGGATGGCCGCCATAAGCGGCGCCGACCTCAGGCTCTCCGGCTCCCACGCGGGCGTCTCCATCGGCGAGGATGGGCCCTCCCAGATGGCGCTGGAAGACATCGCCATGATGCGCGCCGTCCACGGCTCGACCGTCTTGCAGCCCTGCGACGCCAACCAGACCGCCAGGCTCGTCGCCCAGATGGTCGACACGAGCGGCATAAGCTTCCTGAGGACCCTCCGCCCGAAAACGCCCGTGATCTACTCCGCCGACGAGGACTTCCCCATCGGCGGCAGCAAGGTCGTGCACTCTTCGGAGGACGACGCCGTTACGGTCATAGGGTCCGGCATAACGGTCCACGAGGCCATCAAGGCCGCGGACGCTTTGGCGGGCGAGGAGACGGCCATCCGCATCGTGGACTGCTACTCCATAAAGCCCATCGACGCCGGCGGTATTCAGGCCGCGGTCCGCGCGACGGGCAACAGGGTCGTCGTGGCCGAGGACCACTGGCCCGAGGGCGGCGTCGGCGAGGCCGTCCTCTCCGCCCTGGCCGAGGACGGCGGCGAGCCGGTCCAGTTCCGGCACCTGGCAGTCACCAAGATGCCGAGCTCCGGCAAGTCCGAAGAACTCATGAGTTCCCACGGCATAGACGCGGCCCACATAGCCGACGCCGTCCGAAGCCTGCTGAACCGATAGCGATTTCTTGCCGCTCCGGGACCCGGTGGAATACGCCGGGTCCCTTCTTCGATCCACAACGCCCGCGCTTACGCCCCGCGCCATCGCATCACCGGCCGGGGACATCTCGAATCGTTACGAACACTTGCGTCGCGTCTAGATCGTTGCGATAACCTGCGGGCGGCAGCATAATAGCGTTGTTGTGGGTCATCGGGAGGAGTGGTCGTGGCCCGGACGATGGTTACGTTGCTCGGCGCGCCGCGCGTGGAGCACGATGGGGTTCCGGTCGAGGTGGACACGCGCAAGGCGATTGCGCTGGTCGCCTACCTCGCGGTCACGGGTCGGCGTCACACGCGCGACGCGCTGGCGGCCCTGCTCTGGCCGGAGTACAACCAGGCAAGGTCCCGCGCCGCCCTGCGCCGGACCCTCTCGTCGCTGAGGGACGCCAGGGCGGAGGGATGGCTGCGCGTAGACCGGGAGGGCGTGGACCTGGCCCGCGACGGCATCCTGGTGGACGTGGACCGCTTCCGCGGCTTGCTCGCCGAACGCCTGGCCCACGGCCACCCGGAGGCGGAGGTCTGCCCCGAGTGCCTGCCGCCGCTGGCCGAGGCGGTGGCGCTTCACCGCGACGATTTCATGGCGGGCTTCGGCCTGCGCGACAGCGTCGCCTTCGACGACTGGCAATTCTTCCAGGCGGAGGGCTTGCGGAGGGAGCTGGCCGGCGCGCTGGAGAGGCTCGCGTGCGGTCTCGCCGCCCTGGGCGAGTGGGAGCCGGCCATCGCCCACGCCCGCCGCTGGCTGGCCCTCGACCCCCTGCACGAGCCGGCGCACCGCCTGCTCCTGGCGCTCTACGCTTGGTCCGGCCAGCGGGCCGCGGCCCTGCGGCAGTACCGGGAGTGCGTCCGCATACTCGGCAAAGAGTTGGGCGTCGCGCCGCTCGAAGAGACGACCCTGCTCTACCGGGCCGTCCAGGAGAACGACCTGCCGACACCGCCGGTCCTCTCCGAGCCCGGCCCACCCGCCTCGCGGGGGACACAGGCCCGGACCCCCGTCGAGGCTGCGGGCACCACGCCTCCCCCGGATAACCCCATGGTGGGGCGCGCCAGCGAGTGGGAGGAGTTGCTCCGGACTTACGGGTCGGTCGGTCGGGGAGGTCGCGTCGTCGTGCTCGAAGGGGAGGCCGGTATCGGCAAGACCCGGCTCGCCGAGGAGTTCGTGGCCCACGCCGTTGGCGGGGGCGCGGTCGTCGTCGCCGCGCGGTGCTACGCTGGCGAGAAGAACCTGGCCTACGGGCCGTTCGTCGAGGGGCTCTCCGCCGTACTCGGCCGGGAGGGCACCGGGCGGTTGGAGGGTCTGCCGGCGGGGCCTTTGGGCGAGGCGGCGCGGCTGTTGCCGGAGCTGGCCGGGCTCCTGCCGGGCTCGCGGCCCCTGCCGCCGCTCGACACACCGGGGGCCCGGAGCCGGTTCTACGAGGGCGTGATCCGGGCCCTGATCGCCGTCCTCGGCGGCCCCCCCCCCGGCGTCCTCCTTCTCGACGACCTGCACTGGGCCGACGAGGCTTCCCTCGACCTGCTCACCTACCTGATACGCCGGCTGGACGACAGGCCGCTGCTCGTGCTCGTCACCTGGCGCCCCGAAGAGGTCCCGGAGGATCACCGCCTGCGCGGGCTTCTGGCGGAGGCCCGGAGGTCCGGTGCCGCCACGGCCCTGGGCCTGGGAAGGCTGGATTCAGCC
>JALZNL010000348.1 GCA_030857715.1 Actinomycetota bacterium
CCCTTCATCCGTCGTGCGGGAGGCGGTCGGGACGCCGAGCGTGGCGGAGGCGGCGGTGCTGGTCTCGGGGGCGGAGCTCGTCCTACAGAAGCGGAAGTCCGCGATGGCGACGGTGGCTTTAGGCCGGTTGCCGGTGCGGGGGAGGCTCATGCTCGTGAGCCTCGGGCCGGGAGAGGAGGCCCTGATCCCACCCCTCGCCCGCGAAGCCCTGGCCGCCTCGGAGCTCGTCGTCGGCCTCGACCAGTACGTGGACCGCGTCAGGCACCTCCTGCGGCCCGGAACGGAGGTCCTCACGATGCTGCTCGGGGACGAGGTCGCGCGCGCCGAGGCCGCCATAAATGAGGCCAGGGCGGGTGGCGCCGTCTCCCTGGTCTCCAGCGGCGACGTGGGGGTCTACGCGATGGCCTCGCCGGCGCTGGAGCTCGCGGGAGAGGACGTTGACATCGTCGTGGTGCCGGGCGTAACGGCGGCGCAGGCGGCGGCCTCGTTGCTCGGCTCGCCGCTCGGGCACGACCACTGTTCGATCAGCCTCTCAGACCTCCTGACGCCGTGGGACGTCATCCAGAGGCGGGTCATGGCGGCGGCGGAGGGCGACTTCGTGGTCTCCCTGTATAACCCGCGCTCGAAGGGCCGCGACTGGCAACTGGGCAAGGTAAAGGAGATGCTGCTGAACTACCGCCCGCCCGACACCCCGGTCGGCATCGTGAAGGACGCTTACCGTCCGACGCAGGAGATTGCACTGATAGACCTCGCCTCCCTGCGCCCCGAGGAGGTGGACATGCTGACGGTCGTCGTCGTCGGCAGTTCGCAGACGAGGTTGGTCGCCGGGCGCATGGTGACGCCGAGGGGGTACCTGCCGTGAGGAGCGTCTTCGCCGTCACGGACGCCTGCGCGGGTTGCGGCGCTTGCATAAAGACGTGCCCGGAGAAGGCGATACAGCCGGCCCCACGAGGTTACGGTTCGCCCCTGATCGTGCTGGAAGACCGCTGCTCGGGCTGCGCCGAATGCGCCGAGGTCTGCCCCGTCTCCGCCTGCATCGAGCTGCTGCTGGAGGACGATTGAGGCGCGTCCATCCCATAGAGAGGGAGAGCTACCGCATCCTGCGCGGGATGGTGGACCTCTCGCACTTCGGGCCTTTGGGCCGGGCCGTCGCCGAACGCGTCATCCACGCCTCCGCGGACCCGGAGTACGCGAATACCCTCGTCCTGGACGAGCGGACACTCGAAGTCGGGCTCGACGTCCTGCGCCGCGACGCGCCCATCGTCACGGACGTCCACATGGTGGCTGCCGGCATCACCGCCAGGGAGACGCTCTGCCTCGTCTCGGACCCTGGGACACGCGAACTCTCCGAAGAGTTCGGCATCACACGCTCTGCGGCGGGGTTCAGGCTCGCGGCCGAGCAGGTCGGGGCTGGGGCCGTCTGGGTCGTCGGGAACGCGCCGACGGCGCTCTTCGAGCTTCTGGAAACGGACAATCGTCCGACGCTCGTGATCGGGCTTCCAGTCGGGTTTGTCGGGGCCTCGGAGTCGAAGGATGCTCTTTTGCGGAGTGAACTGCCGGGCGTTGCGAACCGGGGACCGAAGGGCGGCTCCGCGGTCGCCGCGGCGGCACTGAACGCGCTTATCTACTACGAGGAGGAAGATGCAGAAGACAGTTAGCATTGGAAAGAAGAACGGGAATGGCAATAGGAAGCCCGCGTTCCTGGTTGTGGGCCACGGCAGCCGCGACCCGCGGGGTGCCAGGGAGTTCCACGAGCTCGTCGGGCTGGTTCGGGAGCGGAACCCGGGCCTGCCGATAGAGGGGGGGTTTATCGAGCTCTCGCGGCCCCCGATCTCCGAGTGCGTGAACCGTCTGGCGGAGGAAGGGGCGCGGAACGTCGCCGCGGTCCCCCTGATGCTCCTCGCCGCCGGCCACGCCAAGGACGACATCCCGGCCACGCTCGTGCGCGAGGGAATGGACCACCCCGAGATGGACTTCCGGTACGGCCGAGCCCTCGGCGTCCGCCCCGAGCTCCTCGAGCTGATGGACGAGCGGGTCTCCGCCGTCGTCTCCGAAAGCGAGAAGCCGGAGACGGCCGTGCTCGTCGTCGGGCGCGGCTCCTCAGACCCTGACGCGAACTCCGACATCGCCAAGATAACGCGCCTCTTCTACGAGGGCCGTCCTTACCCGATGGTCGAGAGCGCCTTCGTCAGCATGACCCCTCCCGGCGTGGAGGAGGGCCTCGACCGCTGCCGCAGGCTGGGCGCCACGCGCATCGTCGTCTTCTCCTACTTTCTCTTCACGGGCGTCCTGGAGGAGCGCATCCGGGATCGGGTCGAAGCGTTCGCCGCCGAGAACCAGGACGTCGAGGTGCGCTACGCCGGCTACTTCGGGCCGGACGAGCGGGTGGCGGACCTCCTCGTGGAGCGCTACGCCGAGGCCGTGGAGGGGGACATCCGGATGAACTGCGACGTCTGCGTCCACCGGGTCGCGCTGCCCGGCTTCGAAGAGAAGGTCGGCGCCCCCGCCACGCCCCACTACCACCCCGATGAGCCAGGCCATGACCACGACCATTCGCACGGTCACCATCACCACTAGGCGGCCCGCGTGAGCCTGGAAGACAGGGTTATGGAGCTCGCGGCGGAGACGCCGCCGCCCGACGAACGCGCTGTCGCGGAGGCCAGGCAGCGCCATCTCACCCTCACCAAGCCGCCGGGGAGCCTGGGTCGCCTGGAGGAACTGGGGGCGCGGCTCGCGGGTATGGTGGGGGAGTGCCCGCCGCCCGTGCCGGAGAGCCCGGCCGTCGTGGTCTGCGCCGGGGACCACGGCGTCCTGGGCCGCGGAGTCTCGCCGTGGCCGCGGGAGGTAACGGCGCTGATGGTCCGGAACTTTTGCGCCGGCGGGGCGGCCGTCAACGCCGTGGCGAAGATCGTGGGCGTGCGGGTCAGCGTGCTCGACGTCGGGGTGGCTTCCGAGCTGGACCGGCACCCGTCCTTGCGGGGGGCGAAGGTCAGGCTCGGCACGGACGACCTGAGCCGGGGACTGGCGATGGGCCGGGAGGAGGCGGCGAGGGCCGTGCTCGCGGGGGCCGGCGTTGCGGAGGAGCTTGTCGAGAGCGGCGGGGTGGACCTGCTCGTTACAGGGGACATGGGCATCGGGAACACGACGCCGGCGGCGGCGCTCATCTCCGCCTTTACCGGCCATCCAGCAGGGGAGACCACAGGTCGCGGCACCGGCATAGACGACGAGACCTACGATCTCAAAGTCCGGGTGGTACGGGAGGCTCTGGAGTTGCACACGCCGGATCCTGGAGATCCCATAGGAGTCCTCGGGGCCGTGGGGGGGCTGGAGCACGCGGCCATCGTCGGTGTGATCCTGATGGGCGCGGCGTGCGGCGTGCCCGTCGTCCTCGACGGCGTCGTCTCCAACGCCGCCGCCCTGGCCGCCCGAGCCCTCGCCCCCGACTCGGTCGGATACGTGGTCGCGGGCCACCTCTCTGCGGAGCCCGGAGCCCGCATCGCCCTCGACTCTCTAGGCCTCCAGCCGCTCCTTGACCTGGACATGCGCCTCGGGGAGGGGACCGGCGGCCTGCTCGCCGTCCCGCTCGTCCAGGCCGCCGCCCGCGCGCTTGGCGAGATGGCGACCCTGGAGGAGCTCGGTTTCGGTTGAAAGGACTTACCGAAGGGGCCATCCTTTCGCTAAAGAGCCCGCTCGCCCGCGTCGTGGAGGTACACGAGGCCCTGTCATCGACCCAGGACCGCGCCCGCGAGCTGGCC
>JALZNL010000035.1 GCA_030857715.1 Actinomycetota bacterium
TCAGCGCGACGGACGCCACCGGCCACGAAAACCCGTGGGTAACGCCGGGCACGACCCTCACGTTCGTCCTGAAGGCCGCGGGCCTCACCCACACGGTCGTCAGCGAGATCACCGCCGTCGAGCCGCCGCGCCTCCTGGAGTGGCGTTACGTCGCGGGCGCCACCGGCAGCGGCGGCTGGTACGTCGAGGAGGACGGCGCCAACACCGTGGAGGTGGCGCTCGCCACCGACTACGCGGTCCAGCCGGCGTGGCTGAACAGGATCGCCCACCGACCCTTCTTCCGCGGGCTGACGGAAGACCTGCTCCGTCGCTCCATACGCCGTTTCGAGGAGAGGCTCAGGTAGGTTTCAGGCTACAGGCATCAGGTTTCAGGTTTTGGGGAGAAGCTCTGCGAGGATCATCCGGCCGGTATCACGGAGAGAACTGCGGATTCCGTGTCGGCCCGGTAGGGGCTGCCGATCTATTGCTGCGATGTCGTCAGGTGGCCCGGCTCCGAGACGTCTCCTAATACCTCGAACCTAGAGCCTAGAACCTACCTATCTACAGATCCCGTTCGTCCCTGCTCTCTTCGTGGGACTCCGGCTCGATCTCTTCCTCATCGTCCTCTTCGGTGCGTGCCAACTCGTGCGCGGTGACCTCGGTGGTCGGGTTCACGTAGCGGGCAATGACGATGGAGAACTCGTACATGACGACCAGGGGGACGGCGAGCATGACCATCGTGAACGGGTCGGGCGAAGGCGTTATGGCCGCCGCGAGGATCGTGTTCCCCACGATGGCGTGCTTGCGGTACTTCTTGAGCAGGTTGGCGTCGATGAGGCCCAGCTTCGCGCATACGTAGGTGGCCGCCGGCAGCTCGAAAACAAGCCCGCACGCGAGCAGAAACCGCGTGGTGAACGCCAGGTAGAAGGACGGCGTTATTATGGTCTCGTAACGGTCGGTGTCCCAGTTGAGGAGAAAGCCCAACCCGGTCGGAAGCACGAAATAGTACCCGAATGCGATCCCCGCCAGAAAGAGCGAGGAGGCCAGCGTGATGAGGATGTACGTGGTCACGCGGCCCATGTCCCCGACCGCAGGGGCCACGAATGCCCACGCCTGGTAGAGCAGCACCGGGATGGTCACGACAAAGGCCGCCCAGAGGGCCAGCTTCATGTCGCTGACGAACTGCTCCCCCACGGAGGTGACGTACAGCCTGCTGCCCTGGAACTGCTCGCCGGCGGGCTCCAGCAGAAAGAAAAAGAGCCTTTCGCGAAAGAACCACGTAACGATAGCGGCAATAACGAATATCGCGGCGATCTTGATGATCCTGGACCTGAGCTCGCCCAGGTGCTCGATCAGGGTCATCCGCGCATCTTCGCGCGAACGCAGCGGCATTTTCAGACGGCCGGCCATGCGGGTTTAGGGCTTCTTCCCTACGGGCCTAGCTGCGCTTCTGCTCGGCCTTCTCGGCCTCGACGGTGGCGTCGTCTTCGAGTTTGGCCTCGTCGTCGCCCTTGGCCTCGTCGTCGGTCTTGGTCTCGGAGGTGGCTCCCTCCTCGTCCTTCTTTTTCTTGTCGTTCTTGTCCTCGAGCTGGCCCTCTTTGGTGCCGGCCTTGAACTCGCGAACGCCGCTACCGAGGCCACGGGCAAGTTCGGGGATGCGCTTCGCCCCGAAGAGCAACAGGATCACGACGAGAGCTATTATCAACTCCATCGGTCCTAGCGTTGGTAGTCCGGGGATTAGGGCGAAGCTCATCTTTCCTCCTGACGGGTGACCCACAAAGTCGTTCTGCTCATTATACGCCTTCCGGTGCGGGGTGGATCAAGGCTGGCCGCTGGCCGTACTCTCCCCGCCCTCTAATAGGGCCGCGATCCGGTCCTTCACGGCCCCGGATTGTTCGCCTTCCGGCTCGAGGTCGAGGTAGCCGTTGTAGTACTTGATGGCCTCGGCCGGCTCGCCGGCCTGGTCGTAGTTCTGCCCGGCCTGCAGGTAGAGGTCCTCGTCTTCGCCCTCCTTCTCCGCCGCGGTCGCGAAGGAGTCTCCGGCCTTTGCGTAGAGATCTTTCTGCTCTTTGGGCTCCACACCCGCGGCCTGCTGCTGGTAGACGGCCCCGAGCAGGGCCGGTATCTCAGCGTTGTTGGGGACGGCCTCGCGCCCGTCCTGGAGGACCTTGACGGCGTCATCGTACTGCCCGTTCTGGGCGTACAGCCCTCCCAGGTCCGTTATGGCGTCTGGGTCTTTGGGGTTCTGCTCCAGGTCTTTTTTGGCTTCGTCTATGGCATCCTGCGGGGTGGGCCCCTGGTCGGGCTGCTGCGGCTGGTTTTGGTTGCCGAACAACTCCAGCAGGTTGTAGCCGCTACCGCTCATGCCCAGTCCAATGAGGATCGATGACAGCAAGAAGAAGGCGGCTAGCACGATGGCGATCACCGCCATCACGCGGCCGAGCCTTTTGCGGTTCATCATCATGGTGGACTACCCCCGGTGACGTTCAGGCTTCAGCGCGATTGTATATCACGTCGCCACCCGCGACCGTCGCCACTACTCCCCCACCAGCCGCCCCGTCGAGCACCGCGAGCGCCGCGTCGGAACCGTGCGGGGCGACCTCGACCACGGCAAAGTCCGCCCATTTCCCGGGCTCCAGGCTTCCGGTCTCGCGCTCCGCGCCGAGGACCCTTGCCCCTTCGAGCGTGGCGAGGCGCAGGGCGGTCGCCCCGTCGAGGCCGTGCAGGCGGACGGCGACCATCGTCTCCTCGAACAGGTTCATGCTCGGGCTGCTCCACAGGCCGTCCGTGCCCATCCCGACCCTGACGCCGCCCTGCATCATCCGGGGCACGGGCGAGACGCCGCAGCCGAGGTTCTCGTTGGAGCGGGGGCAGTGGGCCGCCGCCACGCCGGAGCGGACGAGTATCTCTATCTCCTCTTCGCCCACGCCCGTCGCCAGGTGCGCCGCGATGGTCTGGGGCGCGAGGATCTCGATGCCCTCGGCGTAGCGCACGGGCGAGACCCCGGCCCCTCCCCACCCGTTGCTGCCGAAGATGTCCGCCAGCCCGCCCGTCCCCTCCCGGACGAACTCGACCTCCTCCGGGCTCTCGGAGAGGTGATATGCGAGGGTCCAACCGAGTTCGCGCGTCCGCCGCGCGGCGATGCGGGACGACTCGGGGTCCACCGTGTACGGGGAGTGGACGCTGACCCTGGCGTGGACGCGACCCGGGAGGCCCTCGTTCATCTCCTGCATCCTGGCGATGATCGCCCCCACTATCTCCACCGGCTCCGCCCCGTCGTAGTCCCCCGGGAAGAACTCGGCGTAGACCGTGCCGGCCATCCCGCTCTCGACGAGCTGGGGCAGGCACTCCCCATAGGGCGAGGACTCGGCCATGAGGGTCGTCCCGGCCTCGACGGCCTCCCGGGCGGAGTCGCGGGCCGCCTCGGCGGTCCAGGCCTCTTTTTCGGGCAGGCGCTCTATGAGCTTCGTAAGCCAGCCGGAGAACGTGCCGCCGGGCGGCGCGTCTTTGGTGCGGAAGCCGAGGTGGGCGTGGGCGTTTACGGCGCCGGGGATTATGGTGGAGCCGGGGAAGTGACGCACGGGCACGTCGGGGTTCTCACGACGGATATCGGCGAGAGACCCGACGGCGGAGAGTCTACCGTCCCGGACCAGGAGCGCCCCGTCCGGGATCGGCGGTGCCGAGACGGGCATCACGGTCCCGGCGGCGAAGATGCCGGTCTCAGGCATCCCTGCCGACCACCTCCGCGGCGACGGACTCCAGAAAATCCCGCTCCGGGCAGTCGGGGAGCAGGTCGAGGTCGCGCAGGGCGCCCTCGATCTCGCCCCGCGCCCACTCTTCGGTCCTGGCGACGGCGTCCGTGGCGAGGACCGCCTCTATTCCGGCCTCAAGCAGTTCGGGCGACGGGGCGGGGTCGGTGAGCACCCGCCGGATGGTCCCGGCGTCCCCCTCGCGCAGGGCGAAGATGACGGGCAACGTGACCGTTCCTTCTGCGAGGTCCGTCCCGATCCCCTTGCCCATGAGGCCGGGCTTCCCGACCAGGTCCATGATGTCGTCGGACATCTGGAAGGCGATGCCTAGAGCCTGCCCGTAGGTCGCCAGCGCGTCGATCTGCGCGAGCGAGAGCCCGCCCAGAGTGCCACCGGCCACGCACGCCACCCTGAAAAGTCCGGCGGTCTTCTTTCTGATGTGCTCCAGGTACGCCTCGACCTCGACGTTGGCGCCGTTGGCCCGGTACTGCTCCAGCTCCCCGACCGCGAGCCCCACCGAAGCCTCGGCGAAAGCCCGGATCAGACGCGCATCCCCCACGCCGGCGAGCTCGGAGAACGTCTCGGCGAAGAGGTAATCCCCCGCGGCGGCGGCGACCTCACGCCCGTAGCGCGCGACGGCGGTCGGCACCCCGCGCCGGGTCTCCGCCCCGTCCACGATGTCGTCGTGGATGAGCGTCGCCGTGTGCAGGACCTCTATGGCGGTGGCCGCCCGCAGCAGGTCCTCCCTGCCCGGGTCCCCCATCCGCGCCGCCAGAACGAGCAATAACGGCCTGAGACGCTTGCCGCCGGACGTCAACGCTTCAAGGGAAGGCCGCACGAGCGGGGCGGGCGCGCGTTCACCCACGGCCGCGAGCAAGCCCTCGACCTCATCGACGGTCTCGAACGCCCCGTCCGGCAGGGCGGAGCGGAGCCTACCGGGGTCCGTCGGGGCTTCCCGTTCCGCGGTGGAGCGTGATGATGCCGCCCCCGAGCCTGTCCCATGTAACATTTTGTAATCCATTACGCTCCATTATGACAGCTAACTCATCGGGTGCTACGAACGCTTTCACCGATTCGGGAAGATACGAGTACGCGTGGGGGTCCCCGGAGATCATTCCACCCACCTTCGGCACGACCCTGTCGAACCACAGCCCGTAGAACGCGCCGGAGAGCCGGCCCGTGGGCCTGGCTATCTCCAAACACACGGCCCTCCCGCCCGGCTTGAGCACCCTCGCCATCTCAGCGAAAAGCCCGTCGAGGTCGGGGATATTGCGGGCGCCGTAGGCGATGGTCGCGGCGTCGAAGCGTGCCGGGGGCACGCTTGCGAGGTCCGTCGCGTCGCCGAGCCGGTACTCGACGTTCGCGACGGGCCTCGCCTCTGCCGCCCGCAGCATCTCCGCGGAGAAGTCTATGCCGAGGACGGAGCCCTTCGGCCCGACGGACGCGGCCAGCGCGCGGGTCAGGCTGCCGGTGCCGCAGGCGAGGTCGAGGGCGTTGTCGCCAGGGCGGAGGCCGGTTGCGCGGACCACCTTGCGGTTCCAGAGCTTGTAGAGGCCCGCGGTCATCACGGCGTTCAGGAGCTCGTAGCGGCCCGCGATGCGGTCGAACATCTCCCTGACGAGGCGCGCCCGCTCCTCGCCGGAGGGAAGGTTCCTGGTGGGGGCACCCGGGCGCTTAACCAACGCCCTCACGCAACTCCCCGATAGAGACCCGAATCCTCTCCAGCGAACGCCCGATGCCCTCGTCGGAGATCACGTCGAGCAGCTCGGCCAGGTGGGGCGTCCAGGTCTCCGCCGTGACGGTCTCGCCGGAGGCGATGCGGCCTGCGCCGTCCCGGATCATGCGCGCCGCCACCGCCACGAAGCGCGGCTCGTCGAGCCTGGCGATGGTCTCTACGGAGAGCGCGTACGATTCGTCTCCCACGAGCACGCCGTCGTCCGTCACCCTATCCGGCCCGCCGGCGTAGTGGGCGTCGAAGCCCCGCTGCAGGTGTCCGAGCGCCCTGGCGACGACCCCGGCCCGGCCGTCCTCGTAACCCAGGCCCGCCGCGGCCCCGAGGAACGCCTCCTCCAGCGAGAACTCCGGTGTACGCGGAGCCATCTGCGCCATCATCCCCTCCTTCCGGCGAACCATTCGCGGGCCGCCTCGAAGGTCTTGTCCAGATCCTCGTCGGTGTGGGCGGCGGAGATAAAGCCAGCCTCGTACTGGCTCGGCGCCAGGTAGACGCCGCGGGAGAGCATGTGCCAGAAAAAGTCCTTGAAAGCCCCCGTATCCGACCGGGCGGCGGAGGCGAAGTCCGTGACGGGGCCCTCCGTAAAGAAGATGCTCACCATCGAGCCTACTTGATTGATCGTGTACGGGACGTCGCCCTGCGAGGCCGCGGCCTCCACGCCGATCTTCCAGCGCTCGCCGAGCTCTTCGAGGTACTGGTGCGTCTCCGGCTCCAGGGCCACTTTCAGGGTGGCGAGGCCGGCGGCCATGGCCAGCGGGTTGCCGGACAAGGTGCCAGCCTGGTAGACGGGGCCGGAGGGGGCGACCATCTCCATGAACGCGCGTTTGCCGCCGTAGGCGCCGACCGGGAGCCCTCCGCCGATGATCTTGCCGAGGCACGTCAGGTCCGGTACGACCCCGTACCGCTCCTGCGCGCCCCCCGGGGCCACCCTGAAACCCGTCATGACCTCGTCGAAGATCAGGACGACGCCATGTTCCTTAGTCAAATCCCGCAGGCCCTCCAGGTAGCCGTCCGCGGGCGGGACGCAGCCCATATTCCCGGCGACGGGCTCGAGGATCACGGCGGCGAACTCCTCGCCCTCCTTCTCGAACAGCTCGCGCACGGCGCCCAGGTCGTTGTACGGGAGGACGGCGGTGTCTTTGGCCGCCCCCCTGGTGACGCCGGGGCTGTCAGGGAGGCCCAGGGTTGCGACACCGGAGCCCGCGGAGACGAGGAGGGCGTCGCCGTGGCCGTGGTAGTTGCCGTCGAACTTCAGGATGCGCTCGCGGCCCGTGTAACCGCGGGCGACCCGGATGGCGCTCATCGTCGCCTCCGTGCCCGAGTTGGTCATCCTGACCATCTCGATGGACGGGACCGCGTCGCAGACGAGCTCCGCGAGGTCCACTTCGAGCTCCGTCGGGGCGCCGAAGGTGGTGCCCTTGCGGGCGGTCCGTTCTATCGCCTCGATCACTGCGGGGTAGGTATGGCCAAGCACGAGAGGCCCGTAGCTCATTACGTAGTCGACGTAATTGTTGCCGTCCACATCGAAGATGGTCGAGCCTTCGCCCCGTTCCATGAACAGGGGGTCCCCCCCGACGGACCGGAAAGCCCGCACGGGGCTATTGACGCCGCCGGGCAGCCTCTTTACCGCCCGCTCCATGAGCCGGGCGGAGCGGTCCATCGTCAATAAAGTCCTTGCATCCAGGCTCTCGCCGCTACCCTGCAAAACGCGCGAACCCCCTTGTAGGCGCCTGACGTGAGTCTATTACCCCCGGCCCGTGCCGGCGGTAACAGAGCTTACCCCAACAAGGGGGAGGTATCGACGTGCGGAACCTTTACAGGGCAGGATCTCTAACATGCGGCTTTCAGGACTCTTGAGCCACCGGATCGGCACGGCGCTTGTAAGGCATCAGGCTTCAGGTTCTAGGTTTTGAGGGGTTGTGGAGCGAGGATGCCGCGGACATGCCGCTCTCTGAGTCCAACCCATGGTTGCGATGTCGGGCTCTGAGCCGCGTACCGCACCCCTGATGCCTGAAACCTGACGCCTGATGCCTTCTCCGCAATTCGCTGTCAGACGCCCGCCCGCTCCGTCAGCCAGGAGCACCATTCGTCAACGCCCTCTCCCGTGGCAGCGCTCGTGAGGATGCGTTCGACGCCGGGGTTGACCGCGTCCAGGTTGCGGAGGAAGAGCTCCAGGTCGAAGTGCAGGTGCGGGAGGAGGTCCACCTTGTTGACGAGCACGAGGTCGGCCGAGCGGAACATCAAGGGATACTTGAGGGGCTTCTCCTCGCCCTCGGTGATCGAGTAGACCATCACCCTGGCGTCTTCGCCCACCTTGAACTCCGCCGGGCAGACGAGGTTACCCACGTTCTCTATGACGAGTACGTCGATGTCGTGCAGCGGAAGCTCGGCGAGGCCGGAGCGGACCATGTTGGCGTCGAGGTGGCATTCGCCGCCGAAGCCCGCGTCGGTGTTGACCTGCACTATGGGGGTGTGGAAGCGCGCCAGCCGGTCGGCGTCGAGCGTCGTCTGCACGTCGCCTTCTAGCACCCCGATCCGGACCTTCCCGAGCGTCCGGTCCAGGGTGTGCTCCAGAAGCGCGGTCTTGCCGGCGCCGGGCGAGCTCATCATGTTCACCACGAAGTTGCCGGCGTGGTCGAACTGCTGGCGGTTGGCCTCGGCGAGCGCGTCGTTGGCATCCAGAACCCCTTCGAGAACGACCTTCTTGACGGCGGTGCGGTGCATGTTGGGCCTCCCTCTGGTAGGCGGCTTAAGGTATCAGGTTACAGGCATCAGGTTTTCGTTCGGGCTTCCTCCATCTCTAGCGATTCGACGTAGAGTTCTTCTCCTTGTGTGATTTCCAAGTCTAGTCCTCCGCACGATTGACACTGCAGGGGAAAGGTTTTCAGGTGGCTCTCGGTGCCGCAGTCCCGGCACAGGCCGGCGGCGGGGACCTCTTCCAGGGCCAGTTCGGCATCCTCGACAGGCGTTCCTTGCGCCACGAGGTCGAAGCTGAAGGAGAGGGCTGAGGGGACGACCTGGCGGAAGTGGCCGACCTTGAGGTAGACCTTCGTTACCTTGCGTCCGTCGGCGTGGCGGGCGGCGATGTCCACGACGTGGCCGGCTATGGCGAGCTCGTGCACGGGCTACGCGGCCCCCTTCCCGAGGTCGTCTACCAGGGCCCGCAGCACGTGGTAGATGGAGGCCTGCACCTCCTGGATGCGGGGGATGTAATCCGAGCGGACGACTATGGCGTGATCGGCGAGTCCTTCGGAGAGGATCCGGCCTCCGTCGTAGCCGAGTATCGCCACCGTCAGCAATCCTCGCCTGCGGGCCTCGGCCAGGGCGGAGAGGATGTTCCCGGAGCCGCCGCTCGTCGAGAAGGCGACCGCTACGTCTTCCGGCCGGGCGTGGGCGATGAGTTGGCGGGCGAAGATCGCCTCCGTCCCGATGTCGTTGGCGATGGCCGTGATGTTCGCCGGTTCGGCCGACAGCGAGATGGCGGGCACGGCTTCCATCCCGGACGGCGGGTCCACGCAGTCGGCGACGAGGTCGTTGGCGTCTGTCGCGGATCCACCATTGCCGAAGGCGATGACCTTGCCTCCCCGCTCCAGCCGCCCGGAGATGGCTTCGGCCACCTCCGAGATGGCACCGGATTCCGTCTCCGACGCGGTAGCCCGCAGGCGGTTCGTCTCCTGCATCTTCTGCAGCATCGAGCCCTGCACCTCTCTTACGACCTCTTCGAGAGGCTGCTGCACCTTACCAAGGAAGGGGTAGAGGAACGAGGAGTTGCCGACGTCGTGTCCCTGCTCGCGGTGTTCGAAAAACACGTGGACCGTCTCCCAGAGCACGTGGTAGAGGACCTCGAAAACCTCCTGGATCACGAACGGGTCCCCATCCGGCGGCGAGAACGAGTACTCCCCCGCCTTCCCCGTCAGCGCGAAGGTCAGCGCCCCCCGCTCCCGCGCCACCCGGAGCGCCCGCTCAACCGACTCGCCCGCCTCCGGGAACGCGAAGCCCATCACCATATCCTCGGGCCGCAGCACCACCGGCAGGCGCCTCTCGAAGTCCGGGCCGAGGTCGAGCGCCGGCAGGGCGCGTTTGCCCACGATCACCGGATGCACGAACTCCACCGAGACGTGCTCGGCGTCCGTGGCGGCGGAGCCGGGCCCGAAAGCCAGCAGACGTCCCCCCGCCAGGAATCGGCGAGACATCTCGTGGCAGGCTTTGGCCAGCCGGGGAGCCTCGGCCTCGAAGAAGGACTCGAAGATCTCATTACGCCGGAGCAATTCGTCCCTGCTTCGGGCGGCAAAGAGGTTCATGTCCGTCTGTCTGTTCGCGCTTATGAGATCCACACTCCCACTTTGCCGATCTCGGTCCAGGAGCCGTCGGTCTTCGAGAACAGCCGGTAGCCGCCGGAGCCCACGTTCCAATCGAATTGTTGTCCGGCGTAGATCAGGGCCTGCGTCACGCCCCGGTCAAGCCCGACCCGCGAGAACCGGAGCGTGCCGTCCGAGTCCGGGAACATCCGACGGAAACGCTCCCACCCCTCCCCGTCCCTGAAGACGTCGTGAAACTCTTTGTCGCTCAAACAGGTCAACCGTCCGTCCGGGTCGAAGTCCGGTTGGATCGGATGCCTCTCGCAGTTCTTCGCCACGAAGTCTGACAGCGTCTCTTCGCCGAGGCCCGCGAGGTTCTCACGCAGGTAAGAGAGCATACGCGCTTCGTCGACCTCCCCTCGCAACCCGCTAAGGGTCAAAGAACGGACCACCTGCCCGGCACTGACATACAGGTGGCCGAGGCAAATCTCAAGGACCTCCCGTTCGTCAGCGATGGTCCCGTTGCACAAGGCGGAAGCTCCCTTCTCCGCCGGCTCTCTACGGTCTACCAAGGCGCCGGCTACAAAACCTTGGCCGCCACGGCGCCGCATCACATCCTCGCGGCTCCGGGCAGTGAGAGTTCCTGTATCTACCGGCCATATCCTTTGCGCTCCCATCTACAGCGGTAAGAACAGTGTTTGCCCGGCCAGATCATCGAGTTCGCCTGCTTCCGCGACGACTTCCAGATCACGCACGCAATCGCCAATGGACATGCGAAGCTGGTGCGCGTAGATCACGCCACCAAACGGCTGCCCTCGCCGTTGGCGGTCCGTCGCTTCCTTGAGCAAGTCGTCGTCCTGCGTGAAGAGCACCCGGCCCAGTTCCGATGCGCGGTCCAGCAGTTCGGGATCTTGAAGCTCACTGGCTCCGTCTTCGTGGGCAGTAAGCACATCCACCCCGCGTAGCCTCAGCCCGTTCGTGATCGCGCGTGGGACATGATGGTCCATGTAGAGACCTAGCGCCGTTGCCCTGGTCCCTGGGCCCTAAGCCGCTCGGCCAGTTTTGACGGTTGGTTCATACCCCGTAGCTCCTCGACCCGTTCGAGCCGACGCCGGATGTCGTGGTCCAGTTCGTCGCGATGGTCCCAGTAATAAGCGAGCGCCGAATGAATTTGCCCGAGCGTCAGGTAGGGATGTTGAAAGTGCAGCTCCTCAGGGCTCCACCCATACGCCCGCTGCTCGACGACCAACTCCACGACCTTCATCGTTGTGCCGGCAATCTCCGGAACACGATCCTCGTTCAACGTAATATGTTCGTAGCGTGTCTCCATGATTACCTCAGCGTATCCCATTGACACCAAGTTCTCTACGGCACATACAGGATCAATCCCAGACGGTACGCTTCTTCTTGCACTTCTTTGGGCATCATGCGCACGTCCACAGGCAAACCGTTCATTTCGACGATCCATGCCAGCGGATTCTCCTCCAGCATGCTCGGCAGGCACCAGTCCGGGTGCAATTGCATGAGGTCCAGCCGGTACCATATCTCTCTGGACTTGCTCGAAGCGTTGCTCTGGCTCACGCCGATCTTCTCGCAAAGCTCGCCGGTGGTCATGTACGGCTCCCGGCTCGAGAACCTCGGTTAGCACGGGCCTGGATCCATCTTCGCGCTGCACCATTATCTTCCGCGCCACTGCTT
>JALZNL010000349.1 GCA_030857715.1 Actinomycetota bacterium
CAACAGGGCTTCGATAGTCCTCACGTACTCGTCGAGCCGACCGGCGTACTCTTTCCAGTCGAGGTCGTCCCGCTTGCGCGCGGCGTCGGCGGCGTAGATCTCCGCGTCGTCACCGTGGAGCTCAATGTGCCCTAACTCGGTGTTCGGGACGAGATATCCTCCGATGAAGAGTGCCGTGCCGATGCCGGTGCCGAGCGTCATCATCAAGACAACTCCCTCGACACCGCGCCCGGCGCCCCAGCGCATCTCGGCCAGGCCCGCCGCGTCGGCGTCGTTGACCGCGCCGACGGACGTGCCGAGCTCCCGCTTCAGCGCCCCGCCCAGGTCGAACCCGATGGCCGAGTCGTCAATGTTCGCGGCCGTGTGGACGATGCCGTCCTTGACCACGGCCGGGAAGCCGCATCCGACCGGGCCATCCCAGCCAGCCTCCCGGACGACCCGCGTCGCCGTCTGCACTATCGCCTCGGGCGTGGCGGGCTGGGGCGTCTTGATGCGCGCCCTCTCCGCTAGCAAGGCGCCCGTCTCCGTGTCCACGGGCGCACCCTTGATGCCAGAACCGCCGATGTCCAGCCCAAAAACTTCCAAAACAAACCTCCCCGGAGAATTGGTGACATTCTAACGAAACGGCCTTGCCTCAGGCCGCGATGTTCAGGCCTTCTAGTACGCGATCGAGTAATGGCGATGTGTTTTTAACCCATTTTCTGGTCGCAGCAACCCGCGAAACCCGGCTACGGTTCTCACGTAGTAAGAGTCCACGCGAGGGTCTCAACAGAGGCCGGGCCGGACGAAAGAAAGGGGAAACATACGTGAAGACCGGGGTGTTGAGCTTTGCGTTGCGGGCGGCTGGGGCCACGGGGATCGCCTTCCAGGAGTTCGCGCGGTGGATGTCGCCGTGGGGCTGGAGCCGGCGGGATCTCTCGCCGGTGTTGCGGGAATTGCGGGAGGAGGGGCTGACCGAGCTTACCGAGGACCCCGACGGTGAGATCCTCACCCTCCGCCTCACCCAGCGAGGCGAACGTGAGATGGCCTCCCGTGCCGGCCGCTGAGAAGCGTTCCGGCCCGCAGCGCCACCGTTGCCGACACGCTCTCGGGTGTTCAACCGGGTAAGACAGCGAAGTTCACAAGTATTGACCACCTCGTTCGAGGGTCTCGGTTTAGCGACTACCATCCATCCGGGAAGTCTTTCCTGAAAACTGACACCTGTAGCCTGAAACCTGTAAGGGTAGTGCCGGAGAGGCGCCGCTACGGCTTCGGGAACACGAGCGCCGGGCCGGAGACCCCGACGGCGACGCGTTCGCCGGGCCTGAAGCCGGGGCCGCCGCCGAGGCGGGAGCAGAGGACGGGACCGGAGTCGAGGCGCAGCTTTATGAGCTGGTCGTGGCCGTAGAACTCGCGTGAGATCACGGTGGCCCCGGCCTCGTCGCCCGTGACGCCACCGTTCTGTAGGGCCCTCAGGCGCAGGGCCTCGGGTCTGAGCATGGCCTCGACGTTGCCGGTGCATTCTCCGCAGGCCGGGACCTCCCCGAGCACGCAGCTAAGACGGCCGTTCTCGTGGGTTCCGGGGATAAAGTTCGCCTCGCCGACGAACTCGGCGACTCGGCGGCTGGCTGGGTTGTGGTAGAGGATCTCGGGGGCGGCCTTCTGGGCGATGGTGCCGTCCATCATGACGGCGACCTCGTCGGCCAGGCTCAGGGCCTCCTCCTGGTCGTGGGTGACGAAGACCGCGGTGGCACCCGCATCGGCGAGGATGTCCCGCATCTCCGCCCTGACCCGGACGCGCAGCGCGGCGTCGAGGTTGGAGAAGGGCTCGTCGAGCAGCACGACCTCGGGGCCGGGAGCGAGCGCCCGCGCCAGCGCCACCCGCTGCTGCTGCCCGCCGGAGAGCTCGTGGGGCATCCTCCCGCCGAGGCCTTCGAGGTGGGCGAGGTCGAGAACGTCCTCCACGCGGCCCTTCCTCTTTGCGCCGGGGAGGCCGTAGGCGACGTTCTGGGCGACGGTGAGATGGGGGAAGAGGGCGTAGTCCTGGAAGACCATCCCGACCCGCCGCTTCTCCGGGGGGATGTTGATCCCCGGCCCCGCGACCGTCCTGCCGCCGACCTCGACCGTGCCGGCGTCCGGCGCCTCGAAGCCGGCGATGAGGCGCAGCGTAGTAGTCTTGCCGCACCCCGAGGGCCCGAGCAGGGCGAGCACCTCGCCGCGCCCGACCTCGAGGTCCACGTCGCGCACCGCTGCCACCGGTCCGTAGGAGCGGCCCACGCCCTGGAGGCGGACGGCGGCGCTCACTTCGCCTGCTCCCTGATGACCAGCAGGTACAGCGGGACGGCCGAGATCCCGATGAGCATCAGCGCCGGCGCCGCGGCCCTGGCGAAGAACGCCTCTGAGGTGGCGCCCCAGACCCTGGTCGCGAGCGTCTCGAAGCCGGTCGGACCTAATAGCAGCGTGGCGGGCAACTCTTTCATCGTAGTCAAGAATACCAGGGCCGCGCCCGCCAGGATGCCAGAGCCCGCCAGCGGCGCCGTTACGGTCGCCGCAACCCGCGCCGGCCCCCGCCCGAGCCCGCGCGCGGCCTCCTCGACGCTCGGCCTGACCTGCAAGAGCGCCGACCGGGTTGTCCCAACCGCCTGGGGTAGGAAGTGGATCGCATAGGCGAACACCAGCAGCCCCAGCGTCTGGTAGGCCCACGGCGCGTAGTTGGCCCCGAAAAAGACGAGCGAGAGGGCGAGCACGATGCCAGGCAGCGCGTACCCCAGATACGTCGCCTTCTCCACGAGCCCCGAGACCCTGCCCCGGAACCTGACCGACAGGATCGCCACCGGCAGCGCCGCCAGCGCCGTCACCGCCGCCGCCAGCCCAGAAGCGTAGACGGAGCTCAACGCCGCGTTCCACAGGGGCCGCAGCGGTTCGCCCTCCGCCAGCCCCCGGGCGAGCCAGAACCCGAGCACCCCGACGGGGGCCACGAGGGCGAACAGGACGACCCCGCCGCAGAACAGCAGCGCCGGCAGGCGCCAGCGTCCGAGGACGACCGTGTTTGAGGGGCGGGACGCCGCGTTCCCGTGGTAGCGGGCCCGGCCGCGGGTGCGGCCCTCGACGAGGAGGACCGCGATCGTCAACGCGACCAGCATCAGGGCCAGGATCGCGGCCGGCGTCCGGTCGAAGGCCGAGCGGTACTGGACGTAGATCTCGTTGGAGAAGCTCTGGTACTGCAGGAGCGAGACGACCCCGAAATCACTGAGGCAGTAGAGCGCCACCAGCAATGCCCCCGCCACGATCCCCGGCCTGAGCTGCGGCAACGTGACCCGCGCGAACATCGCCCAAGCCCCGCTACCGAGGCTTCTGGCCGCCTCCTCCATCGCCGGGTCCATCCCCCGCAAGGCGCCCCTGACGGTCAGAAAGACGTAAGGGTAGGAGAAGAGCGTGAGCGCGAGCGCCGCGCCCGGGAAGCCGTAGATCTCCGGCAGCCGCTCGACCCCGAGGGGCTCCAACCACCCCTGGAGCATCCCCCGCGGCCCGAGCACGCTCACCAGCACGAACCCGCCGACGTACGAGGGTATGACGAGCGGCAGCGCCGCGAGCACGGCCCACGCCCTCCGGCCCGGCAGGTCCGTCCTGCCCGTAAGCCAGGCGAGCGGCACGGAGATCGCGACCGAAGCGGCGGTGACAACGCCGGCTAGCAATGCGCTCCGGCCGAGCACCGCCAGCGTGTCGCCGTCGAGCACGACCGCGGCGATCTCCTCCCAC
>JALZNL010000350.1 GCA_030857715.1 Actinomycetota bacterium
TCAAGCGGGAGTTGGGGCTGCATCTTTTGTGGGGCTGCAAGCCGGTGGTGGTCCAGCAGCAGGTGTGGGCGGTTTTGATCATAGCCCAGGTCTTGGGGGCTTTGAGGATGGAGGTGGCCGCTCGGGCCGGAGTAGAGGTCGAGGAGGTGTCGATGGGGCTGTTGGTGCGCTACATGCCGCGCTTCGCGGGCAGGGGGCTCGATCCGCTCAAGGAGTTCGTGGAGCAGGGACGGGCGCTTGGGTTCATCCGACCTTCACGCCGGATCGACCGGCGGGCGCCTGAGATAGCGCCAGAGCGGTTGAGGGCCTTACCCGAAAGCGTGGCGTTGGTACGAAAACCTCGCTATTCTGGACGCAGGTGCGATCCTCGCCCAACTCCGAAGGATTAGTTGGAGCGGATGGTTTGAAACCCGCCCGCGCATCCGGGATCGGCCCTTCGAGGGACCGGGCCTCCCTAGTCCCCGATCTCCCCCAGCAACCCGGCGAAGGCCAACGCTTCGTCCCATACCCGGCCGCCGTCTTCGAGGCTCCAGTAGGCGGCGAGCACGGCCTGGGCCAGACCCCACGCGCGTACCCGGGCACGGTCCAGCCCCAGCGCTCCCGAGAGCACGTCGAGCCGCCGTTCGAGGAGTCCTTTGGGGTCAGGCGAGTCCAGCGCCTCGACCGGGTTGTGTAGCAGGGCAGCGGGTTCGTAGGCCGCCTCTCCGACGACGCCCTTGGGGTCTATGGCGAGCCACGGCCCGCGCCCGGCCGAAAGGATGTTCTCCTGATGGAGGTCGCCGTGCAAGAGGAGCGGTTCTCCCTCGGAGACGAGAAGCTCCGCGAAGAGCGACTCGGCATCCCCGACGAGCCGGGTCGGCATGGGTCCCGTCCCGCCGTCGAAGCGGCGTCTCAGTCGTTCGAAGCCCCTGGACCAGTCGGAGACCCTGGGGAACGCGTGGTCCGGGGGCGCGGGACGCCACAGCTTCTTCATAACGCCCGCGGCTACGGACGTCGCTTCTTCATCGTCCCCGACGATGGTTAGCGGCTTGCCGGGTTGCAGGCGCTCCAGAAGCATCGCGCCCCGGTCGAGATCTAGCTCCAGCAGGCGGCAGATGCCCCGCCCGCCGAAGGCCGCCAGCGCCGCTGCTTCCGTCTTGAACTCTTTGTCCCCCGGAAAGGACAGTTTCAGTACGGCCGGGGTGCCGTCCCGGCGGATTGCGGGGACGACCCAGTTGTACGAGAGGTTCGGGAACGGGCTTCCCACCTTCAGGGACCAGCGTTGTCCGAGCTCGTTCGTGAGGGCGGGCAGGCGGTTCAGCCAGGCGAGGCCGGCGTCTCCCCGCAGCGAGACCTGGGTCCGGGCGAAGTCTTCGGGGACGGACGGCGGAAAGCTCACGTTCTGGACCTCCTCGTGCGGCGGGCGTGTAAGAGACGCGCGGGGGAGGTCGGGCTACGGGTGGGCCGTTGCGTCAGAGCACGGTTCGAATATAGATCCTGTAGCGGCAAGTCGCAAGCTCAGCCTCTCCGCCTACGGTTGGTGAGGATGGGGGAGAGGCCCGGGCTGCGGCGGGCGAGGCCGGAGTCCAGGGCGACCTTCTTGGCAGCGGGGCTAAACAGTATGACCAGCGAGATCAGGGCGACCAGCACGTTGATGGTTATGAACTCCGGGGCGCCGAGGCCCGTCCCGAGGCGCACGCCGCCCCCCGAGAGCAGGATCGAGACGCTCAGCGCGGCGCTGCCGACCGCCGCGAGGTTGGTCAGGAACCCGAGGATGAGCGCGACGCCGAGCGTCAGCTCGCCGGCCCGCACCAGTTGGGCGAAGAGCTCCGCGTTGGGGACCACGGTGTCCTGCATGAAGCCCCGGAAGAACGGGGGTGCCTGCGAGACAAAGCCCCCCGCCGCGAGGCTGTCGGCAAACTGCCGGGGAAAGCTCGGGTTGAGCAGCTTCTCGACGCCGCCGTTCAGCCACAAGAGTCCCACCAGGACGCGCACCCACACCATGCCGTTCAAAGGTAGATCTCCTCTCCTGGTCTGTCACCGCCACAGTCTTACATACGCGCCCCCGGGGGCGCGGGCCTCGTTCCACACATACAAATACGCAAAGCCGGGTAGATAGGCCGGAATACCGAGATGATTATTCCTCAGGGCTGGGAAGGGAGCGTGGCGCGTGTCCGACAGGGGTGGAAGGGAAGACGACCTGAACTGGGATCTTCCCCAGCGCGGGGGCGGCACCCACCGCGACCGCGGCTACGATCGCGATGACAGCCCGATTGACGAGCCGTTCGCGGGCGAGCGTGAGACCGGCCCGAGCTCCGGCCGCGTTTCCGGCACGTCGGGACGGGGCGGGGTCCGCAGGAGAAGCGGGAGGGAGCGTTCAGGCTCCGGGTCCGGCACCGGGCTGTACGGGAGTGAGATCGGCTCGAACGTGTTGCCCGCGGCGGTGGCGGAGCTTATCGGCACCTTTATCCTCGTCTACACCGGCACCGCCGTGGTGGTCGCGGCCGTCCTGGAGCGGCCGATAACGGGCCTGCCCTACGACTCGCTCGCCATACCGCTGGCCTTCGGCCTCGTGCTCGTCGCCCTGGTGGCCGCGCTGGGGCACGTCTCGGGGGCCCACCTCAACCCCGCCATCACCCTGGGCCTGGCAGTTACGAGAAAGTTCCCCTGGAACTTCGTCCCGGCCTACATCGGGGCGCAGCTTCTGGGGGCCATCCTCGCCGCCGTCGCCACCTGGATCACGTTCGGGGCCGAGGCCCGCAACCAGGTGGGGCTGGCCTCCCCCGCGACGGGGCCGGGCGTGGGGTTCTTGCAGGCCGTACTGGTCGAGGTCTTCATAACCTTCATCCTCGTGTTCGTCGTCATCTCGGTCGCCACTGACGATAGGGCGCCGGCGGGGGTGGCGCCGATAGCGGTCGGGTCCGCGCTCGCCGCGGCCATATTCATAGGCGGGCCCACGACCGGGGCGGCGGTGAACCCTGCCCGCGCCCTCGGCCCGATAATCGTGGCCTGGAACAACTGGGACCTGGCCCTGATCTACATCATCGGCCCGATAATCGGCGGCATCCTGGCCGCCGTGCTCTACGACAGCTTTGTATCCAAGGCGGACGCGCCGGAATAGAACCGAAGCCGCGCGGGACACGTATATCCGGTTGTCTGTTCGCGAAATAGGAGAGTGCTTTGGAGAAGATCTCGCGCAAAACGTTCGTCCGGCTCGCCGCCGCGCTCGGCGTCGGGGCCGCCTCTGCGTCGGTTGCCGCCTGCGGCGGAAGCTCTAGTGGGGGTTCCAGCGGGAGCTCCGGCGGTGACTCCGGCGGCTCCAATGGTGGCGGCAAGAACGGAGCTTCCGGCGGGAACTCAAAGGGTCAGGCAAAGAACCAGGCCTCTTCCGGCGGAGACTCCAAAGACCAGGCAAAGAGCCAGGCTCCTTCTGGTGGCGCGGCCGTCGCCAAGGAGTCCGAGGTCGCGGTCGGAAGCGCCGTAAAGTTCAAGGACGGGGGCAAGGACGCCGTGCTGGTCCACCTTGAAGACGGGGACTTTGTCGCCTATTCCGCGGTCTGCACCCACGCGGGCTGCACCGTAGCCTACAAGAACGCTCAACTCGCCTGCCCGTGCCACGGCTCGATCTTCGACCCGGCCAACGGCGCCGAGGTCGTCTCCGGCCCGGCCCAGACCCCGCTGGCGGAGATCCCGGTCGAGGTCCGGAACGGGGAAGTGCTTCGAGCCTGAAAAAAAGCTCCAGGTTACGGGTTTCAGGC
>JALZNL010000351.1 GCA_030857715.1 Actinomycetota bacterium
ATACTGCCCGCCGCGGACGTGGCGGTCGTCCCCTCCATCTTCCCTGAGACCTTCGGCCTCGTGGCCGCCGAGTTCGCCGCCGCCGGCGTCGTGCCGTTCGTGGCCGACCACTCTGGCCTCCGGGAGGCGGGGGCTTTCGTGGGCCGGGGGCTCCCCTTCGACCTTCAAGTCCCAATGGAGAACTTCGAGCAGAACCTTTCGACGGCCCTCATCGGCTTTCTCTCCAGGCCGGAAGAGGAGCGGAGGCATCACGCCGGGACCGTGCGGCGCAACAGCGTGGAGTCGCTGGGCTGGAACACGCTGGCGGAGAAGATCGTGGACGCGTTCCAGTAGTAAACCCGTCGGCATTCCGTCTAGTAGTAGAACAGGAGCACGTAGGCGCTGGAGATGACGAGCGCCACCAGCGTCAGGGGGAAGCCCCAGAGCATGAAGCGCAAAAAGGTGAAGGTCGTCATCCCTTCGCGGGCGACGAGGCCGGCGACGACCAGGTTGGCGGAGGCCCCGATCAGGGTGAAGTTCCCGCCGAGGCAGGCGCCCAAGGAGAGCGACCACCACAGCGGCTCGGTGGTCGCGGCGTCGTAGCCGCGGGCCTCGGCGAGGCCCTCTACCACCGGGATCATGGTGGCCGTGAACGGGATGTTGTCCACGATGCCCGAGGCGAACGCGCTGCCCCACATCACGATCATGGCCGTCCCCGCCAACGAATCCGAAGCCGAGGCCAGCGAGTGCGCCACCGCGTCGATAAACCCCGTAGATTCCAGGGCCCCGACCATCACGAACAGGCCGACGAAGAACAGGATCGTCGGCCACTCCACCTCGTGCAGCACCGACTCGACCTCCGGGCCGCAGATGAGCATCGCGACCGCCGCCCCGGCGAGCGCCACGATGGCCGGGTTCAGGCCCGTCACCTGCTGCAGGAAGAAGCCGATCACCGTAGCCCCGCACACCGCGCCCGCCCGTACGAGCAGTTTGCGGTCCTCTATCTCCTCGGCGGCATCCAGCGCCATGATCCCCTTCCGGTCCTCCTCGGAGGTGTGGAGCTTGCGGCCGTGCACGAGCCACACGAGGCCGAGGGTAACGAGCAGTATCACCACGATCGGGGGCGCCAGGTTCACGATAAAGTCCATGAACGTGAGCTCCTCGACCACCGTCCCGATGATGATGTTGGGCGGGTCCCCCACCAGCGTCGCCGTCCCCCCGATGTTCGAGGCCAAGACCTCCACGATGAGGAACGGGATCGGGTCCTCCTCCAGGATCCGGGCGATCACGAGGGTGACGGGGAACATCAAAAGGACGGTCGTGACGTTGTCCAGGAAGGCCGAGAGCACGGCGGTTATGCCGGCGAGGTAGATCAGGACGAGCCCTGGCCTCCCCCCGGCCCACTGGGCGCTCTTTATCGCGAGGTAGCCGAAGACGCCCGAGTCCTTGAGGATGCCGACCAGGATCATCATCCCGACCAGCAGCCCCAGCGTCTCCCAGTGGACGGCCTCTATGGCCTCTTCCTGGCCGATGGCCCCAACCATCACGAGCAAGATCCCGCCGGCAAGCGCCGCCGGCGTCCGGTGGACGAGGTCCACGGCGAACACGAACAACACCACCGCGAAGACCGCGAGGGCGAAAAGCATCATCTAACCCCACCCCCAACCCACCGGCACCCTCCCTCTCACCCGACACCGGCATACTAGCAAGCGCCCGGCCCCTCGGCCGTCAGTCCTGGTCGATGCCTTCTATGGCGGCGTAGAGGTCGAGGCGGTTGACGATGCCGACGACGTTGCCGCCGTCGGTTATGACAACGCTTGAGACGCCGTCGTGGACCATCTTGTGGGCGACGGCGAGCTCGCTCCGGCCGAGGGTGACCTGGGAGACCTTCGTGGTCATGACCTCGCGGACGGGCTTGTCTGCGGCGTCGGTCAGGTAGTGGACCCACTCGTCGGCGTCGTCCGGGACGAAGGAGAGGTTGCCCATCATCTTCATGTAGCGGGGAAGGGCCGAGTCCATCAGGTGCCCGTCGGTGACGAAGCCTGCGAGCCTGCCGTCCTCGTCCACCACCGGAACGCCGGGGACGTTGTTGTCGCGCAGGATCTTGAGCACCTCCCGCGCCGGGGTCTCAGGGGTGACGCTCACGGCGGGCCGCATGACGTCCTCCACTTTTATGTTTCGCCGGGGTGCTGGCTGCTGGTCCACCTTGTCCCTCGATCCATCTCGCCGAACGGGCACGCTCTCCCACGAATTGTATTATCCTCTGCCTCATGCAGGAAGTCTTCGCGGTCGGTCTCTTTGCCCTGGTGCTCGCGCTCATAGCCTTCGAGCTGGTGAACCGGACGGTCATCGCCCTGCTCGGGGCGGCGGTGCTCGTCTCCTTCGGCGTCGTCACCCAGGAGGAAGCGGCTTCCGAGTTCATAGACTGGAACACCATAGGTCTCCTCGCCGGGATGATGGTGATCGTGGCAATCCTGGAGCGGACCGGCGTCTTCGAGTACCTCGCGATAAAGAGCGCCCAATGGGGCGGCGCCAAACCGGGACGCATCCTGATACTCCTCGCCCTCGTCACAGCCTTTCTCTCCGCCTTTCTGGACAACGTCACGACCGTTATCCTCATGGTGCCCGTCACGTTTCTGATCGCCGACGCGCTGGACACGTCGCCGATGCCGTTCCTGCTGACGCAGGTGATGGCCTCGAACATCGGCGGGGCGGCGACCCTCATCGGGGACCCGCCCAACATCCTGATCGGCAGCGCCGCGGACCTCTCGTTCGCGGACTTCGTCGTGAACATGACCCCGATAGCCCTGATCACGCTTCCGGTCGTCCTCGGCATCCTCTACCTGATGTTCCGTAGGGACCTGACGGACGGGGAAGGCGCAGAAGAGGTGATCGCCAACATGGACGCCGCCGGGAGCATCCGCGACGGGGTCCTGCTGCGCAAGTGTTTGATAATCCTCGGCCTCGTCATCATCGCCTTCTTCCTCCACGGCGCCCTCCACCTTGAGGCCGCCACCATAGCCCTCTTCGGCGCCGCCGCCCTGATGCTCTACTCGGGGGTTGACGTCGAGGAGGTCTTGCGCGAGGTCGAGTGGCCCACTCTGCTCTTCTTCGTCGGCCTCTTCGTCCTCGTAGGAGGCCTCGAGGTAACCGGCTTCGTCGGGAGCATCGCCGAGGCCCTTACCGGGGTCGGCGGCGGGACGTCGGCGACAACGGCCGTAGTGGTCATCCTGGGCAGCGGCATAGCCTCCGGCATCGTGGACAACATCCCGTTCACGGCCACCATGATCCCGGTAATACAGGACCTCGCCGAGACGCAAGGGCTCTCCGAGGCGGAGGTCCGCCCCCTGTGGTGGTCGCTCGCCCTCGGCGCGGACTTCGGCGGGAACCTGACCCTCATCGGTGCCTCCGCCAACGTCGTCGTCGCCGGCATGAGCGAGCGCGCCGGGCAGAAGATCTCGTTCGTAAAATTCATGTTGTACGGGATACCCGTCACCCTGGTATCTCTGGCGATGGCGACCGTCTACGTCGTCCTACGATATTTTTAGCCCGTCAGCACGCTGCGGCCTTCGGCCTCCGCTCTCAGCTCGCCGCCCTGCGGACGGCTTTCAGCATGTCAGCCAACATCGGCAGGGCGGTGCCACAAACGTTGGTCGCACCGCCGCCCGGCGAAGACCGGAACCGACCCCCACGCGCGGCGCCGGTCGCCCATCGAATCGTGGGGGCGGTTCGCGAACCGCCCGCGTC
>JALZNL010000036.1 GCA_030857715.1 Actinomycetota bacterium
CTGGCCGTCGGTCTGGAGGACGACGCGCCCGCGCAGGTCGTTCCGGACGAGGACCTGCTGGGTCTCGGCGAGCCCGAGCTCCCACGGCAGGCCCGCGTGCTTTATGGAGGAGAGCGGGGAGGCGCCGGTGCCGCCGTCGTGGCCCGAGATGGTGATGTGGTCGGCCTTCGCCTTGGCCACGCCCGCCGCGACCGTGCCGACGCCGACCTCTGCGACGAGCTTGACGCTCACGTCGGCGCGGGGGTTGGCGTTCTTGAGGTCGTGGATGAGTTGGGCGAGGTCCTCTATGGAGTAGATGTCGTGGTGTGGCGGGGGTGAGATCAGGCCGACCCCAGGCGTCGAGTAACGGACCTTCGCGATGTCTTCAGACACTTTGTGTCCAGGCAACTGCCCGCCCTCGCCGGGCTTGGAGCCCTGGGCCATCTTGATCTGCAGGACGTCAGCGTTAACGAGGTACTCCGCCGTCACCCCGAACCGGCCGCTCGCGACCTGCTTGACGGCGCTGCGGCGGTTGTCCCCGCCGGGGTCCGACGTAAAGCGCAGCGGGTCCTCGCCGCCCTCGCCGGTGTTGGACTTGCCGCCGATGCGGTTCATGGCGATGGCGAGCGTCTCGTGGGCCTCCTTGGAGATCGAGCCGAACGACATAGCCCCCGTCACGAACCTCTTGACGATCTCCTTCGCCGGCTCAACCTCTTCTATCGGTATCGGCGCCTGCTCGAACTCGAAGAGGCCGCGCAGCGTCGAGTAGCGCGCGCTTTGCTCGTCGAAGTGGTGCGTGAACTGCTTGAACGTCTCGAAGTCATTCGTCTTGACGGCCCTTTGCAACGGCACGATGCTGTCCGGGTTCCACTGGTGGTACTGGCCCTGCTGGCGGAGCTGGTACTCGCCGCCTATCTCCAGCTCCTCGGCGTTGTCCTCGGCCGCCGCGAAGGCGCTCCGGTGGCGTTCCAGCGTCTCGCGGGCCAGCGCCTCGATGCCGATACCCCCGACGCGCGAGGCCGTGCCGACGAAGTGTTTGTCTATGAACTCCTCGTTCAGGCCGACGGCCTCGAAGATCTGGGCTCCGCAGTAGGAGAAGAGCGTCGAGATCCCCATCTTGGAGATGACTTTGAGCAAGCCCTTCCCGACGGCCTTGACGTAGTTCTTGGACGCCTCTTCCGGGCTCACGCCCTCCGTAAGGTGGGAACCGGTGAGCTCCTCGATGGTCTCGAAGGCCAGGTAGGGCGCTATGGCCGTCGCCCCGTAGCCGACGAGCAGGGCGAAGTGGTGGATCTCGCGCGCCTCGGCGCTCTCCACGACAAGCGTCGTCGCCGTGCGGATGCCGGCCCGCACGAGGTGGTGGTGGACGGCGGCGGTGGCGAGCAGGCTCGGTATCGGGGCCTGCAGCTCGTTAACGCCCCGGTCGCTCAGGACCAGGACGGCGGAGCCGCCCCGCACCGCGCTCTCGGCCTTCTCGCACAGGGTCGTGAGGGCGGCCTCCATCCCCGCCTCGCCGGCGGCGACCGGGAAGAGGGTAGCGAGCGTCGTTGAGCTGGCGCGCTCGTCGCCGAGGGCCCGGATCTTCTCCAGTTCCGTGTCCGTGAGCACGGGCTGGTCTATGAGAACCCGGCGGCAGTGCTCGGGCGTCTCGTCGAAAAGGTTCTGCTCCGGCCCGAGGCTCATCTTGAGCGACATGACGAGCTCTTCCCGCAGCGGATCTATAGGCGGGTTCGTCACCTGCGCGAAGTGCTGCTTGAAGTAGGAGAACAGGAGTTGCGGCCTCTCGGAGAGGACCGCGAGCGGGGTGTCGGTGCCCATCGAGCCGTCGGGCTCCTTGCCGTTCTGGGCCATGGGGGCAAGGATTATGCGCTGGTCCTCGATGGTGTACCCGAAGGCCCGCTGGCGCTGCAGGAGCGTTGCCGGCTCGGGGCGCGAGGAAGCGTCCGGCTCGGGGAGATCGTTCAGGTGGATCTCACCCTTCTCCAGCCACTCCCGGTACGGCTGCCGTCCGAAGAGCGGCCTCTTGACGTCCCCATCGTGCAACAGCTCGTGGCGCTGCGTGTCCACGACGAGCATCTTGCCCGGCTGGAGCCGCCACCGCTCCACGACCTCTTCGGCCGGCACCCGCAGCGCCCCGTCCTCGGAGGCCATCACCACCCGGCCGTCTTTCGTAACGGAGTAGCGGGCCGGACGCAGGCCGTTCCTGTCGAGGGTAGCGCCGACGAGACGGCCGTCGGTGAAGGCGACAGCCGCAGGGCCGTCCCACGGCTCCATCAGGGCGCTGTGGTACTGGTAGAAGGCGCGGCGGTCGGGGTCCATCAGGTCGTCGTTCTCCCAGGCCTCCGGGATCATCATGGCGACCGCGTGCGGCAGGGAGCGTCCGGCCAAATGCAAGAGTTCGAGGGCGTTATCAAATGCGGCCGAGTCGCTTTGGCCGGGCATTATGACGGGAGAGAGCTTGCCGAGGTCCTCGCCGAAAAGCTCCGAGCGCAGCCGGCTCTCGCGGGCGTGCATCCAGTTGATGTTGCCCCTGATGGTGTTGATCTCGCCGTTGTGCGCGATGAACCTGTACGGGTGCGCAAGCTCCCAGGAGCCAAGCGTGTTAGTCGAGAACCGCTCGTGGACCAGCGAGATCGCGCTGGCAAAGTTCTCATCCCCGAGGTCAGGGTAGAACCGCGCCAACTGCTGCCCCTTCAAGAGACCCTTGTAGATGACGGTCCTCGAAGAGAGGCTAACCACGTAGCAGCCTTGCGAGTCCTGAGTCTCCTTGTGCAGCCGGCGACGGATCACGTACAGCTTCCGCTCGAACGCCATCTCGTCCCCGCCCCGACGCCCCACGAAGAACTGCCGGATGCGCGGCATGACGCTGCGCGCGACCTTCCCGACGGCCTCCGGCTCCACCGGCACCTCCCGGAAGCCCAGAAGCTCCTGCCCCTCCTCGGCACAGATCTCCGCGAGCCTCTCCCCGCAGTCGGACTCCCCAGCCCCGCCGGGCTCGAAGAGCACCCCGACCCCGTAGCCTCCCGCGCCCGGAAGCTCTATGCCGAGGCCCGCGCACTCGCGCCGGAAAAAGCCGTCCGGGATCTGGGTGAGTATCCCGGCCCCGTCCCCCGTCTCCGGGTCACTCCCCGTCGTGCCCCGGTGCTCCAGGTTGTGCAGCACCTCCAGGCCCTGCTCGACCGTCTCCCGCGTGGGCCGGCCGTCGATGCGCGCCACGAACCCGAGCCCGCAAGCATCGTGCTCGTACAACGCATCGTATAGTCCGGCTTTACGGGTCAACGAATCCTCTCCTTCGGCGCCTGGGGTACGGAAGCAACCCACTTTTTACACGAATGACGAAGGGAGCACAAGGGCGTAACAATCCCGTTGCATACTAGCGCGATTCAGGGCTTGTGGAATACGACGGCGGATGGCCCCGCCGGCTGGCCGTTCTACAGCCCGTCGAGCGCGGCGCGGAGCTTCTCTTCTTCTTCCAGAAGCTCCGAGAGGCGGACGCGCAGTTCGGCTGACTCGGCCTCTACCTCGGCGAGGCGGAGGGTGAGCTCCCGCTCCTTCGCGGCCGTCTCGGGGGTGCGGCCTCTCTGGCGGTAGCGGTCGCGGACGTTCTTCAGGCGGCGGGCCGCCTCCTGGCGGACGCGCTCCCGGTCGGACTTGAAGTCTTCGCCGCCCACGTACTCCCGCACGCGCTTGACCTTCGCGTCCGAGAGGATCTCTGAGATGATCTCCGCCGAGCTCTGCTTGAAATACTTCGCCACCGTCGTCCGTCCTCCTGTCGATGCCCTGCGTATTGTAACCCCGGGGGCGAGGTCGTGGAGGACTAACCGTCCGCGGACTTCAGCACGTCCCGCACGAGGACGCGGCCCCCGGCCCCGGTCCCTTCCACCGCCGAGAGGTCGAGCCCGAGCTGTTGCGCTTTCTCTCTGGCGGCGCGGGTCGCCGCCGGTCCCGAGCCGTCTCGTTCCGGGTCTTCGGCCGGCTCCCCGGGGTCTGCCTCGGGGCCGGAGGTGATCTCGCGCTGCCCCTCTTCCTCGTTGGTGTCCTCCTCGCCGGTACCCCGCGACCTCCTGAAGTCCGGGTCCAGGAGTTGCGGGTTGTTGTCTATGGCCTGCAGGGCGCGGTCTATGCTGCCGAGGATCCTCTCCAGCTTCACCTTGAGTTGGACCTGGGCCTCGACGCCCTTGATCCTCAGCTTCACCTTGTCGACGTAGGCATCGACGCCCACGCTGATGTTCAGGAAACCCGCCAGCTCCGCCCGGGCCGAGATGTGCGCCCTGAGCTCCTCGACCTCGAGGTCCAGCTCCTCGACTTTGAGCACGGGGATGTCGAGGACGACGTCCGTATCGTCGTCCACCTCCCTCGCGGCCTTGGCCCGCGCCTCTTCCTCCAGGCGGTCGTCAGGTTCGCGCTGCGTCACGCCGGTTCTCCATAAAAGAATGCACCTCGTCTTCGTCTTTGCGTCTTAGTGCCCCCACCATCCGGGGCATAAACGCCGCCCCTTGGGCCGGCCTCCGACCCCCGGAGTCTAGTTTTGGCCCGCCACGGGTAGGAAACGTACCGAGCCGGAAAGGATGCGGGCGGGCAAACCGCGTTCGGAGATCAGAGGGAGAGGAGACCCCGTGGCAGAAGGTGGTCAGCAGCAACAGGGTGGGCAACAACAGGGCGGACAGCAGCAAGGCGATCAGCAGCAACAACAGCAGCAACAGCCGAGTCCGGTGCAGCTCATGGGGCGCGCGCTGACGGACATCCGCAAGGTGCAGAATATGCTTGAGCTTCAGAACCCGGGGCAGACCGAGGCGATCAAGATGCAGCGGGAAGCCGGGGATCTGGTGTGGCAGGTGATCCAGACCATGCAACAGTCCCAGCAGCAGGGCTCCCAGTAGTCGCCCACCCTTAGCGGGCGTCCCTTCGGAGACGTGATTTGGGCCTATCGGCCACGGTGGGGCCTCCGCAGCCTCTCCCGGTTGCGCGAAGCCCAGGAATCCATGCCGCCCCGCCACCGGGAGAAGGCGTGGTCCGGCCCGGCCCGGCGCTTCTCGCATACGCTGTCCATCAGGGCGCAGGTGAACAGGAACAGCTCGTGGTCTCCGCCGGCGTCTGGGTGCAGCCGGGCCAGGAGCAGCCGCCACGCGCGGCGATCTTGCAAAGACCTTCCTCTCCAGGAGAACACCTCGGACATCCGTACCTCCACGCTTTTCGGGCATTCTAAGCGGGAAAGGGCCGCACCGTAAACCAGTTTCTTCCGGGACCACAACACCTTGGGGAATCGAGGTGCCCCTAGTCCAAATGCGGCTCGCGAGACCGGCTACGAGGACCTTTGGAACCTTGCTTCCGCCGCGCACCGGAGCCTATTGGCGCGGTTCGCCGCGGTCCGGCGGGGTCTTCATCTCCTTGATTCTCTGCTCGAACTCCTGGGCGGAGTTGGAGTTACCGAACGCCCAGGCGAGGTCCTTTATATTCTGCTCGTTTGTTCTGACGAAAAGCATTGCCTCCCTGAGCTGCATGTCCTCGAAGGCGGCGACTGCCAGGCCAGTCACGTCCATCGGCTCCGGGACGCCAGCCTTCTGGGACATGGCGTACATCCGTGCCGCCTTGACGAGTTGTTCCTTGAACTCACTTACCCTGGTCTTATCGCCGTTCGTGTCGCCGGCCATTTTGCTCCTCTCCAGAAACCATCACGAAAGTATAGCCTGGCCTTTCTCGACGGGTGAAGAGAAGCCAGGAATGCGAACCAGATACCCGGCACGGCCCGCGCCCGAACGAGCCTACCTTACCTACCCTTATTCCCTTGCGTTGATGGTCCATCACTACCTGGCTGTCCTGCGCCCTCTGCCGGCGTCCCCAAGCTCGGCCAAAAACCGCGCCCCGTTTGTCAGCACGCCGATGCCACAATGGCCCACGAGCGCTTTGCGCCCTACCTGAGAGCAGGCGAACGAGCGGATCTTTTTCTCGACTTCACCGGGCGTCTCAATCCGCGCCCGGGAGTAGCCTCGTGCCGAGCGTGTTGAACTCCTCGTCCATGATCTGCTCGAAGGTGTTCCCCAGCTCGTCCTTAGCCACGCTCACCAGCCTCCCCTTCTCGTCCACGTACTCATCCATCACCGGGAGGTCGGCGACGGTGCCGACCACGTCCTCGTCCACGACGTCCCCGTTCTCGTCGTGGGTGGTCTCGAAGATCCAGCCGGCTTCGTCCACGCTGCGCCGGATCGTCCCGCCGGCGGCGTCCGAGATCTGGGCCACGCGACGCCCAGCCAGCCTCCGAGACAGCTCGCTCTCTTCGCCCCTCTCCCTCACATCCTCCACGGCGATCCGGAGCGCCACCTCGGCGAGCTCGGACCTGGAAGGCCGAACATCCTCCCCCGACCGAAGTTCCCACCGGAGCCTCTCCAGTTCGGCGCCGAGCTGTTTGGAGAGGTTGAAGGTAATACCGACCCGCTCCGGCCTCTCGTCCCAGGAGACGACGGCGCCGGGCGACCCGCGAGACTCCGAAAGCGTTTGTTTCTCGTCGGCGGCTTCGAAACTCTCGCTCAAGATGGTTCCCATGAGGTCTTCCGGCACGCTTCTTCTCTTGCCCATGGTTTCGCTTATCCCCCTTTGGCGAGCCGCTTTGCCAGGCGGTCGTAATCGGCGGCCCCGTGGCTCCTTTTCGCGTACTCGAAGATGTGTTGGCCGAAGCCCGGCGCCTCCGAGAGCTTCGAGTTGTAACGCACGGCCGGCCAGACGATGTCGGGGAAGTGTCGCTCTAGCTGATCCAGGATCTCCGCGCTTTTCTTCACCCGACCATCGTAGAAGGTGGGGATTATGCCCCGTATTAGCAGACCATCCCGGTAGCGTTGCACCTCCTTCACGCGGCCTAGGAAGTCGCCTACCCCCTGCAGCGCCAGCACCTCCATGGAGACCGGAATCAGGATCTCGTCGACGTAGAAGAGGCTGTTGACGTTGAGGACGTCCCACGAAGGCGCCGCGTCCAGCAACACGAAGTCGTAGCCCCGGAGGTCTTCGAGGGCTTCGCTCAGTACCAACTCGGAGCGCATATCCCTCCGGGAGATCATGCGCTTCACCCCGGAGAGCTTCCCCCCGCCGGCGATCACGAACAGATTTTCGCGAGCTTCTATCTGCACATCCTCAAGGCCGGCGTCGCCCTGTACGAGCTCGGCCAATCCCTCGCCCGCCTGGACGCCCAGGCTCTTGGTCACCTGCCCCTGCGTGTCGCAATCCACGAGGAGGGTCCGGTAGCCCGCCAGCGCCAGCGCCGCGCCCACATTCACGCAGGTCGTAGTCTTCGCGACCCCGCCCTTCGCGTTGGTGAAAGCTACCTTTCTCAATCGCACCCCGCATGTACGCCCAACTTGTCTCGGGCCACGCCCGGCTTCCCGTAATCATGCAGACTTGTTTTCCAGGCTCTCAACGCGCCACCGTGAAGGTCCATCCCTTTCTGGCCGTACTATTGAATTGTCCCTGACTATCCCCGGACTCGGCTTCGGCCTCTATCTCTACCCGGTGGGTGCCGGAAGAGAGCGCGCCGCCGACGTGGTAGCTCAGACGACCGCTGGCCCGGTCGTAATGGAACCTGGTCTTCTCTGCCCCGTCAAGGTACAGTTTTATGTCCCTTTTGGACAGGTTGGTCCCTTCGTCTCTCACCGTCGCCCGGATTGTGGGACGGGAGTTGGCAACTTTACCAGTGGGGCCCACGCCGGTTATGGAGAGGCCTCCCGTGCGATAGCTTGTGGTCTGATCGGCGCCGGAGCCTTTCGTCCTCGTGACCCTGACGACCCTGACCGAGGACCGTGAGGACCGACGCGAACTTCGGCTGTTCTTCCTCCGTCTTCTAGCCACGCGATCCCCTCCTCATGGCGTCCCTGACGATACGGCTACCTCCAAGACCGCATAGCTTTCTCGCCGCGCGAATAGAAGCCACGAATGCGAATCAGATACCCGGCGTGGCTCGTACCCGAAACCGTCTACCTTATCTGCCCCTTACTTCTTTACGTTGAAGGTCCATTTATTCCTGCCCGTCCTGCTCCCTCCGTCATCGGTTTCGACGTAGGCCTCTATCTCGACCGTGTGGGTACCGGAGGAGAGCTTCCCGGTGGGGCATTTCAGGTCGCCGGTGGCCCGCCTATAGGTGAACCTCTTGTCCTCCCCGTCAAGGTACACGTCTATATCGTGCCTGGACAGGAGGTTGCCGTCCCTGTCCTCCACGGTAGCCCGGATGGTGGGGCTGGCGCTATTGACGTCTCCAGAAGGACTTACTGAGGTTATGAGGATTCTGCGCCCCGAACCACCACGGCGGCTCGCGCCCCTTCCCCTGCCAGACCCCGGTCCCCTCCGTCTCCTCCGTCTACCCATACGCTTTCAACTCCTCCGCAGTAATGTCAATGTAGTCAGAAAACGAAGAGCCGGGCGTGGGATGCATCTCCAGCAAACGTCGGAGATGCATCTCTAACCCAGCTCTTTTTGTGGAGCGTCCTCGCTTTCAGGACTTGGGGCCGCGACCACGCCCGGACAACGAGTCCGTGACGCCGCCCAGCAGACCTTCGTCCCTAACCTTCTCTCGGTCCCGCTCTCTCTCCGCCTGCCTAGCCTCTCCTTTCGCCTGGCTGGTCTTTTTCTTCTGTGTCGCTTCCTCTTCGGCGGCAGCCTTCCTCTGCTGCGCCCGGCCCTCCTCCTTCTTGGCCTCGTCGCCGGTCAAGGCGCCGTAGGCTTCTTTGGCTTTGCCTTTGGCCTTGTCGTCCATGACTACTCCTTCCTTCGACGGCCCTCCAGGGCCCGCGACTACTGGTTCGCGGCGCCTATTACGTCCCTGACGGTGATGCGGCCCCCTGCTCCAGAGCCCTGCACCTGGGAGAGGTCCACACCCATCTCCTGAGCCTTCTGCTGGGCGGCCTGCGTAGCGTTCGGCTGCTGCTGTTGCTGGCCTCCTTCGCCTTGCTGGGCGGCCTGTCCCGCAGTCTCCTGGGCCTGTCCTGCTGCTTGTCCGGCAGCTTGCTGAGCCTGACCTGCAGCTTGCTGCCCTTGCTGGGCAGCCTGACCGGCGGTGTCCTGCGCCTGCTGGGCCGCTCCTCCGGCGGCCTCCTGCGCTTGACCCGCAACCTGCCCGGCCTGATCCGTGGCCTGCCCCGCGACTTCTTGTGCCTGGCCTGCCGCCTGGCCCGCAGTATCCTGCGCCTGCTGGGCCGCTCCTCCGGCGGCCTCCTGGGCCTGGCCCGCAACCTGTCCGGCCTGATCTGTCACTCCTCCGAGGGGGCCTCCACCTCCCCCGCCTTCCTCGTCCCCGCCGCCGCCGGTGAGACCGCCTACGGCCTCCTGCGCTTGACCCGCAACCTGCCCGGCCTGATCGGTGGCCTGCCCCGCCACTTCCTGGGCCTGGCCTGCCGCCTGGCCCGCAGTATCCTGCGCCTGCTGGGCCGCTCCTCCGGCAGCCTCCTGCGCCTGACCCGCAACCTGCCCGGCCTGATCTGTCGCCTGCCCCGCCACTTCCTGGGCCTGGCCTGCCGCCTGACCGGCGGCGTCCTGAGCCTGCTGGGCGAACTGCTGCATCTGCTCCTGGGTCTGCTCGGCTGCCTGGCTCACCGCGTCCTCGACGCCCTGGTCCTGGGCCGCCTGATCCATCGAGCTCTCAAGCTCCACGTAGGAGTCAACCATCTCCTGGATCTGGGCCTTCGCGTCGCCCTCGGGGAGCTGCTCGGAGAACTGCTCCAACTGGGAGCGATAATTCTGGATCTGGCTCTTGAGGCTGCCCACTGACTGTCCGTAGAAGTCCTGGGCGTTCTGCGCGGCCTGCTGCTGCAACTGCTGTTGAAGATTCTGTCCCTGGTCTGTCACTTCGTCTCCCTTTTCCTCGTTGATCTTCGCTTTCGGTAAGCAGTGGGGCTGAACGGGTCAACCCCACCAACTTCGTTACTACGGGGCTACAGGAGGCCCCCGGCGAGGCCTCCCCCGCCACCTTCCTCTTCGTCGTCTCCGCCACCGCCAACAAGGGGCAGGCCTTCGGTCACGCCGCCCACGGTGTCCTGCACCTGATCAACGGGTCCTCCCCCTTCTTCGCCATCTCCTCCGACAACGGGCAGGCCTTCGGTCACGCCGCCCACGGTGTCCTGCACCTGATCAACGGGTCCTCCTCCGCCTTCTTCTCCCTGCTGGGCTTCCTCTCCCTGCTGGGCTTCTTCTCCCTGCTGGTCTTCCCCTCCCTGTGATGACGACTCTGATGACGACTCGTCGACGTCCTCGGAGTCGCTGGATTCCACGGTGGTCGTTTTTTCCTCCATGGGTGGGAGAAGGTCCAGGCTGAGAAGGCCCCCGCCCAGGAGACCTTCACTACCCTTTTTGTCCTCGACCGTCGTCGTATCACTGTCCGACCATGAAGAGTCTTCGGAGCTGTCCTCGTTCGCGGAGGGCCGGGTAGTGGTAGTGGTCGAGGACCCAAGAGGGGCGGGATTTTCCACCACGGCCTCGTCCATCAGGTTGCCCTGCGGGTCGAAGGTGGAGTCCACGACGTTCCCCTGATCGTCTTGGCCGCGCTGGACGGTCATGATGTTCCCCTGATCGTCTTGGGCGCGCAGGACGGTGTTGCCCTCCTCGTCGATGGTGGTGGGTTCGTCCATCGCCTGAAAGCCTTCGGGCAGGTTCTCCGCCATCTGACTGGCCTCGTCCTCTTCTTCGTCTCCCTCTTCCTCGTCTCCCTCTTCCTCCTCGGGCACGACTTCGTCCATCAGGTTGCCCTGCTGGTCGTAGATGGAGTCCACGACGTTGCCCTCATCGTCCTCGACGCGCTGGACGGTGACGGTGTTGCCCTGCTCGTCCTGGCCCTGCAGGACCGTGTTGCCCTGCTGGTCGGTGAACGGCTGTCCCACCGCCTCGTAGCCCTCGGGCAGGCTGTCGGCCAGGTCGCCGGGCGTGTCCTGCGCCTGATCCGCCGCCTGTCCGGCGGCGTCCTGGGCCTGGTCGGCGACCCCCCCGGCGGCGTCCTGGGCCTGGTCGGCGACATCCCCAGCCATTTCCTGCGCCTGGTCGGCGGCCTGCTCGACGGGTTCCTGGCCCTGGCCCGTGGCTTCGTCGGCGTTCTGCCTCGCCTCCTGGGCCGCTTCGTCCATCGCCTCCTGTATCCCAGAGTCCTGGGCGGCCTGATCCATGACGCCCTCGAACTGGGCGTAGGAGTCGTTCATCTCCTGTATCTGGCCCTGCGACTCCTCGGGAAGCTGCTGCATTATGCTCTCGAGCTGGGCGCTGTCACTCTGCATCCGGCCCTTTATCCTGCCCATCGACTGCGCAAAGAAGTCCTGGGCCTGTTGCAGGTACTGCTCCTCTTGCGTCTGCTGCTGCGTCTGCTCCTGCGTTCCTTCGCT
>JALZNL010000352.1 GCA_030857715.1 Actinomycetota bacterium
GTCCAGGATGATCTCGAGGTGCAACTCGCCCATACCGCTGATAATGGTCTGGCCCGTCTCCTCGTCGCTCTGGACGGAGAAGGTCGGATCCTCCTCGGCGAGCCGCTGCAAGGCCACGGTCAGCTTCTCCTGATCCACCTTGGTCTTCGGCTCGATGGCCTGCGAGATCACCGGCTCGGGGAAGATCATCTGTTCCAGCACGGGCTGGTCCGGGTCTTCCACGCTGACCAGCGTGTCGCCGGTTCCGGTGTTCGAGAGCCCGATGGCTCCCACGAGCTCCCCGGCATAGACCTCGTCCCGCTGCTCGCGGGAGTTGGCGTGGAGCTGCAACAGGCGCCCGACGCGCTCGCGCCGCCCCTTGGTCGTGTTCATCACGTAAGAGCCAGCCTTGATCGTGCCGGAGTAGACCCTCATGTACGTCAGCTTCCCGACGTGCGGGTCAGCCTGCACCTTGAAGGCGAGCGCTGCCAGCGGGCCGTCCTCATCGGCCTCTAGCTGGATCTCCTCGCCGTCCGGCGTCATGCCGAAGACCGGCGGCCTGTCGAGCGGGCTCGGCAGGTAGTCAACGACGCCGTCGAGCAACGGCTGAACGCCCTTGTTCTTGAATGCCGAACCACAAAAGACCGGGGTCATCCGGGCGTCCAGGGTCGCCTTGCGGATTGCCGCCCGGATCTGATCCGGGTCGATCTCCTCGCCTTCCAGGTAGAGCATCATGAGCTCCTCATCCTGGTCGGCGACCGCGTCCATGAGCCTCTCGCGATACTCCTCGGCCCGCGCCCGGAGCTCCTCCGGGATCTCCGTCTCTTCCCACTCGGCCCCGAGGTCATCCAGGTACATGATCGCCTTCATCTCGACGAGGTCCACGATCCCACGGAACTCGGACTCCGCCCCGATCGGCAACTGCACCGGCACGGCATTGGCCCCGAGCCGGTCCACCATCGTGTCCACGGCCTTGTAGAAGTCGGCCCCAATACGGTCCATCTTGTTGACGAACGCTATCCGCGGCACGCTGTACTTGTCCGCCTGCCGCCACACCGTCTCCGACTGCGGCTCGACCCCGGCCACGGAGTCGAACAAAGCGATCGCGCCGTCGAGCACGCGCAGGCTCCGCTCCACCTCGACGGTGAAGTCCACGTGTCCGGGCGTGTCTATAATATTAACGCGATACTGATCCGGGATCCGGGTGTGGAGGCCCTCTTGGCGGCCGGCCTTGCCGTTCTTAGAGGTACCGGTACCGCCCCAGAACACGGTCGTCGCGGCGCTTGTTATGGTAATGCCGCGCTCGCGCTCCTGGGCCATCCAGTCCATCACGGCGTTTCCGTCGTGGACCTCGCCCAGCCTGTGGGTCAGGCCCGTGTATAGCAAGATACGCTCGGTCGTGGTGGTCTTTCCGGCGTCGATGTGCGCCATGATCCCGATATTTCGTACCCGCCGTAGCGGGGTTTTTCTAGCTACGGAAACAGCCATTTTTCCTTATCACCACCTGTAATGTGCGAATGCTCGGTTTGCTTCAGCCATGCGGTGGGTGTCGTCCCGCCGCTTGACGCTCGTCCCGACGTTGTCCTTCGCGTCCAGGACCTCACCGGCCAGCCTCCGACCCATCGTCTTCTCCCGCCGCGCCCGAGCGTAGCCGACCATCCACCTGAGGGCCAGCGTGTTCGCCCGCCGCGGGTTTACCTCGATCGGCACCTGGTAGGTCGCGCCGCCCACGCGGCGGCTCTTGACCTCGAGGCGCGGCCGGATGTTATCCAATGCGTTGTTCAGGACCGTAACCGGGCTCGAGCCGGTCCGCTCCTCGATAAAGGAGAGGGCGTCGTAGACGATCTTCTCCGCCGTACTCTTCTTGCCGTCGAGCATGATCTTGTTGATCAACTGCTGCACCAGCACGCTCCCGTATACGGGATCGGCCGGTATCCTTCTCTTCGGCGGCGCAGCTCGCCTGGGCATCTCCTATCCCTCCCCTACTTCTTGGTTCCGTACTTGGAACGGCCCTGCTTGCGGTTGGAGACCCCGAGGGTATCCAGTGCCCCGCGCACGACCTTATAGCGCACGCCCGGTAAGTCCTTCACCCGCCCGCCGCGTACCAGCACCACGGAGTGCTCCTGCAGGTTGTGCCCCTCGCCCGGCACGTAGGCCGTGACCTCCATCTGGTTCGTCAGGCGAACCCTGGCGATCTTACGTAGCGCCGAGTTCGGCTTCTTCGGGGTGGTCGTCGAGACGCGGGTACACACACCGCGCCGCTGTGGCGACCCCTGCAACGCCGGCGTCGCCGTCTTCTCTTTCTTTAACTTGCGCTCTTCGCGCACGAGTTGATTAGTCGTCGGCACGCCTGCGCCTTCCTTTCCTTCATCCGGGATAAAAGTCCTACAACAAAAAGTTACGCGCCGCAGCCCGGGGAAGATCCCCCGCGAGCAGTCGTAACCGCTCGTAACCGCGACGCGTTATTTTAGGCTCACGAAGCCGCTATGTCAAGGTCCTCGACGTCCTGCGCGCCGTAGCCTTCGACCATAACGGTCAGCTGCCGGTAGCGCGGCATGCCCGTGGCCGCCGGGATGAGTTTCCCGATGATCACATTCTCCTTCAGACCAGCGAGGCTGTCCACCTTGCCCTCGATGGCGGCGTCGGTAAGGACGCGGGCCGTCTCCTGGAAGGAGGCCGCGGAGAGGAAGCTGTCCGTGGCGAGCGAGGCCTTGGTGATACCCATGAGAACCGTGTGGAAGGTGGCGGGGGTACCACCCTCCTCCTCGACGCGCTCGTTCGCGGACCGCACCGTGAACCGGTCGGCGACCTGCTCGGGCAGGAGGTTCGTGTCGCCGGGGTTGTCCACCACGACCTTGCGGAGCATCTGGCGTACGATCACCTCGATGTGCTTGTCGTGGATGTCAACGCCCTGCGCGCGGTAGACCTTCTGCACCTCGTCGACCAGGTAACGCTCGGTCTGGGTGGTGCCGCGGTCGTAGCGCAGGTCGTTCTCCAGGATCTGGTGCGGATAGACGGAGCCTTCCGTGATCGGGGTGTTCGCCCGGACCTCGGCCCCCTCGACAAACTCCGGCCTGAGGAGCTGGCGTTCGACCTTATACTCCCGGCTCTCCGTGCCGTCGGGAGAGGTGATGACGACCTTTATGAGGCGGTCGCTCTCTATCTCCTCGAGGCTGACGTGGCCATCGATGTCCGCGAGGGTGGCCTCGGCCTTGGGGTGCCGCGCCTCGAAGAGCTCGACAACCCTCGGCAGACCGGCCGTGATGTCCTCGCCGGCGATACCACCGGTGTGGAAGGTACGCATCGTAAGCTGCGTCCCCGGCTCGCCGATACTTTGGGCCGCGATGATGCCGACGGCCTCACCGACGTCCACCGGACGGTAGGTCGAGAGCGCCCGGCCGTAGCACGCCTGGCACACGCCCTGCGGGCTCTCACACTTGGACGGCGTACGCACCGGGACCAGGGTATCCCGAGGGAGCTGCTCGCGCCACGAGGCGAAGAGACTCGGCGTTATGTCCGTGCCGGCCTCGGCGACGACCTCACCCGTCTCCGGATCCACGAGGTCGCGGGCCAGGTAGCGAGCCGCGATGGAGTCGTTCGGGTCGCCCCGGCCGCCCTGGAGATACAGCGGGATCTCGACGTAGCCCTCGGTGCCGCAATCGGCGTCGTGGATCACGACGTCCTGGGACCCGTCCACGAGGCGGCGGGTGAGGTAGC
>JALZNL010000037.1 GCA_030857715.1 Actinomycetota bacterium
GACGAGCATGTCCTCGGCAAGACGCAGCAGGGCGTCGTCGAACTCCTTCACCCTGCCCGCGCGCGTCTTCAGCACCGGGTCTCCGAACGTCTTGACTTCCAGCGCCACGGCGCTCACACCTCCTCGGGGTCAACCAAAATGCGTGCCTCCAACCCGCGCGTCCCGGCGGCCAGGCGTGCCGTCTGTCCCGCGGCCCGGGCGACGGCCCGGCGGTCGCGGGACCGGAGCAAGACCTTCCACGAAGGCGGCCCGCCGGAACCTGCGACAAGCACTGGCTCCGACACCTCGACGCCCGTTCCAAGGCCCGCGCGCAACCGGGATTCTACCGTAACGAAGACCGTCTCCCTGCGCCCGGAGAGCACCACCGTGGCCAGGTGTCCGAAGGGCGGGTAGCCGGCGGCCCGGAGCCTGGGCATCTCAGCCGCGACGAAGGACTCGTAGTCGTCGCGGGCCGCCGTCCGGAGCACGTAATGCTCTGGCATGCGGGTTTGGATCAGGAGCATCCCGCGCGCCGACTCGGCCGCCCGGTAGACCAGACGGAAGGAGCGTTCGGCGGCCCCGATGCCGCTGCCCTGCAGTGCCGCGTCCACGTCCGGGAGCAGAACAGCGTCCCAAGTCTCGCGCAGTACGCACCGGGCGGTGCCCACCACCACGGCGGCCTCCTCGAGCTCGCCCCGGCCCGCGGTAAGGAGGCCGACCGGCTCCCCGAGCGCAGACGAGAGTTCCTCGCGTACCTTCTCCACGGCGATACCGGTGGGGCTCAGGCGGTCCGAGCCGCATACCGGGCAGCGCGCGTCGCGCGCCTCCCGGTGACCGCACCCGGAACAGACCAGAGACCGCGCCACGTCGTGCAGCGCGAGCGGCAGGTCGCACTCCGGGCAGCGCCGGACGGCCCCGCAGCGGTTGCAGGAGACGGCGGAGGCGTAACCCAGCCGGTCCACCACGATGCCCGCGCGCCCACCGCCGTCCACGAGACGCCGGCAGGTATCCAGCAGGGTAGAGCTCAGGACGGCGCCTGAGCCCCGCATATCCACGATGCGCACCGCCGGCCATTCCGTGGCCGGCCGCGCGGGCAGCTCTCTGGCCCTGGTCCCGCCGCGCCGCGGGGCGGCAAAGAGACGCAGGGAGGGCGTCGGGGAGAGGCAGACGACCGCCGCGCCCTCCGCGCGGCCCCTGGCGATGGCGACGTCCCTGGCATGGATAGGGATACCCTCGTAGCCGGGTTCCGCGCGGTGGGATTCGTCGTGTTCGTCCACGACGCAGAACGCCCCCGGGCGGGCCAGCGGCAACAGGGCCGCGGCGCGGGTGCCGACGACCACGTCCGCCTCCCCCCGGCGGGCCGCCTCGAAGACCGCGGCCCTGTCCCTCCCGAGCCCGCTGTGGTATGCGGCGACCGCGTGGCCGCGCGGTAGGATGCGGCCCAGGTGGTGGGCCAGGTGCTCCACCATCTCTATCTCGGGGGCCAGGATCAGGGCCTGCTCCCCCTCCCCGACGACGGCCCGCGCGACGGCGGCGACGGCCTCCGGCTGGTCCCTCGTCGGGACCCGCCACACGAAGGCGCCGCCGCGGCCGACCGCCCTGGACGCGTCGGGGTCGAAGGACCCCCAGCCAGCTTCGCCGGAGGTCGGGAGGAGCGGGGGCGGTTCGGGCCGGCGGACGAGCCACACGGCCCCCCGGCGGGCGAGCTCGCGCAGCACGGCGCGGCCCGAGCCGGCCTCGGCGAAGAGGGTTGCCGCCTGTAGCGCGCCGCCACGCTCCTTCAAGTGTTCAAAGAGCTGCCGCTGCCGCGGCGCGCGAGCGAGGTCCGGTTCAGCCGCTTCCCTGACTATCGCCCACTCGACGGCCTTGCGGGCCGGGACGGCCGGCGAGAGCAGGACCCTCCCCCCCTCCTCGGCCTCCTTGAGCCCGTCAGGCCCGAGCGTCCTCTTCAGCGCGGCGCGGGAGACGGCGTCGCCCTCTGCCCAGGGCCAGCCTCTGTCCGGGCGGGCCACCACGAATCGGCCCGCGTCGATGCCGGGCGGGATCGCGGCCCGCAGCACGGTGGACACGGGGACTGCGGCGGACTCCGCCACCCACCGGCACACCTCGATCAGATCCGGCGGGACGGAGAGCCCGCCCGCCACGGAAACGAGGTCCTCCAATTCTCGGTCGGGCTCGGCTTCCCCGCCAAGCACGACCCCGAGGCGAGAGCGGCCCGAGAGCGGGACGACGACCAGAGACCCTGCGGAGATCCTCCGTCTCAGGTGGTCGGGAACCCGGTAGCTCAACGGCGGTAACGCGTGCGTGGGGATCAGGAGGCAGACCCTGACGTTCGCGTACCCGCGGGCGGCCAACGCCGCGCGTTGCCCCGTGGTGCGGACCAACTACAGGCCGGCGGAGCGGCGCAGGTCGTCGGCGCGGGTGGTCTCTTCCCAGGTAAAGCCGGGCTCGCGGCGGCCGAAGTGGCCGTAGGCCGCCGTCTGGGCGAAGACCGGGTTGCGGAGCTCCAGGTCCCTTATGATGGCGCCGGGTCTCAGGTCGAAGTGCTCCATCACCAGGTTGCCGAGCGTGGCGGGGTCGACCCTGGCAGTTCCGAAGGTCTCGACCATCACGCTCACCGGTCTGGCCACCCCGATGGCGTAGGCGACCTGCACCAGGCAGCGCCCCGCGATGCCGGCGGCGACGAGGTTCTTGGCGACCCAGCGGGCGGCGTAGGAGGCCGAGCGGTCCACCTTCGTCGCATCCTTGCCCGAGAAGGCGCCGCCGCCGTGCGGGGCGGAGCCGCCGTAGGTGTCCACTATGATCTTGCGCCCCGTGAGGCCCGTGTCGCCCTGCGGTCCCCCGGTGACGAAGCGCCCGGTCGGGTTCACCAGGATATCGGCCGAGCCCTCGTCGAAGAACTCCTCCGGCATCACGGGGCGGATGACCGTCTCGATCAGGTCGTCCTTGATGCGTTTCTCCGCGCCCTCCCGGTGCTGGGCGGAGACGAGGACCTTCTCCACGCCGACGGGTGTGTCCCCCTCGTAGCGCACCGTTACCTGGCTCTTGCCGTCAGGCCTGAGGTAGTCCAGCTTGCCCGTCTTGCGGACCTCAGAGAGGCGCCGGGTGAGGGCGTGGGCGAGGGTTATGGGCAGCGGCATCAGCTCTGGCGTCTCCTCGCAGGCGTAGCCGAACATCATGCCCTGGTCGCCGGCCCCGATCTCGTCGAGGGCCTTGTCGTCGTCCCGGATCTCGAGCGCCCGGTCCACCCCTTGCGCGATGTCAGCGGACTGGGGGTCTATGGTCGTTATGACCCCGCAGGTCTCGGCGTCGAAGCCGAACTTGGCGCGGGTGTAGCCGATCCCGGCGATCTTCTGCCGAACCAGCGTCGGGATGTCCACGTAGGTGCTCGTCGTGATCTCGCCGGCCACGACGACGAGGCCCGTGGTGACGAGCGTCTCGCAGGCTACCCGGCTTGCGGGGTCGTCGGCGAGGGCGGCGTCGAGGATGGCGTCTGAGACCTGGTCGGCTATCTTGTCCGGGTGTCCCTCGGTTACGGACTCGGAGGTGAACAGGTGGGAGGCCTTGAGCCGCTGGTCGTCCGCCACGTTCAGGGTGGTCGTTCCGGCTGTCCGCTCCGCCATGCTCTACCTCTCCTCGTCTATAAGCGCCTGGATATCGTCTAGGACCTCGCCGGCGACTTCGGCTTTGGTCGCCCGCGGAACGAAGCGCTCCCCGCGGTTCGTTACCACGTAGACTTCGTTCTCCTCCGCACCAAAACCGACGCCCTCGCGCGAGATGTCGTTGCCGACCACGATGTCGGCGCCCTTCTTTTCGAGCTTCTCACGGGCGTCGGACGCGGGGTCCCCATGGGTCGCCGCGAATCCTACCATAAAGAGCTCAGGGTTCTGCTCCCGCACCGCCTGCAACACGTCAGGGGTGGGCGCGAGCTCGATGCTCCGCACCCCGGAGCTGCGCCGGATCTTCTCCCGCTCAGGCGCCGCCGGCGTGAAGTCCGAGACGGCCGCCGCCATGACGAGCACGTCCGTCCCCCCCGCCTCCCGCAACACCTCGTCCCGCAGCTCCTCGACGGTGCGCACGTCGCGCCACGCCACCCCCGGCTCCCGCCGCCCGATGTTCGCCGCGACGACGGTGACCTCGGCGCCTCTCCTCAGGGCTTCCCTGGCGAGCGCCAAACCCATCTTCCCCGTAGAGAGGTTGCCGATGAACCGGACGCTGTCGAGCGGCTCGTGGGTCCCACCGGCGGTCACGAGCACCTTCAGGCCCGCCAGCGGCCCCCCGAGACCGCCGAGTACCCCCGCGACTACCTCTTCTACGCCGGCCCTGCCGCCCCCCTCACCGAGAAGGATTCTTGTACCGTCCTCCCGCAGCCTGTCCAGGTTCGCCCGCACCGCGGGGTTCTCGGCGGTCGCGGCGTCGAGGTCCGGCGCCACGAAGACGGGCGCGCCGCTTTCGCGGGTCTCCGCCGCCGGGTGATCGAGGCCGTGGGAGATCCGGGCCAGCGTGCCGGCCGTCGCCGGCAGATAGAGGACCGCGTCGGGTACGCCGGAGGGACGCTCGACCACCGTGGACGCGGGCAAGAAAGAGCCCGGTCCGACAAAGTGCTCGGTACCGGGCTCCAGTAGGACCTGGACTTCGTGCCCCGCCACCGCCAGTTCCCAGGCGACGGGGGGAGCGGCCAGCGCCCCCGCCGTGGGGCCGACGGAGACCAGGATCACGGGTTCGCCCTAGGCCGCGCCTGCGCCTTCCTCGTCGTCCTCGGGGGCGCCGGAATCGACGGCGGTCGCCTCCGGGGAGCCGGCACCGCCGGGCGGGCTAACGAAGTCGTCGCCGGCGGCGGCCCCGATCTGCTCCTCGATCTCCTCGGGGGGCTGCTTGAAGGTGACCTCCAGCTTGCCCTGGCGGAGCTCCTCGATGGCGATGGTCAGGGGGTGCTGGGAGCGCGTGTGCACCTGCGGCCCGGGGATGCCCAGGGCGTCGTTCAGGCCCAGCGTCGAGGTGTACTCGTTGATCTGGCGCGCCCGCTTGGCGCTGGAGACGACCAGCCCGTAGCGCGAGTCCACCTTGCCCAACAGCTCGTCTACCTTCAGGTCATTCAGCATCTTTGCCTCCCGCTACTATGTTTTCCATGATCTCTATCATATCCCTGCGCGCCCGCTCCCATTCACCGTTGACGACCTCGACGTCGAACTCGTCGCGGGCCGCCACCTCGCCCACCGCCGTCGCGAGCCGGGTCTCCATGGCCTCGGCCGTCTCGGTGGCCCTGCCCGAGAGCCTGCGCCGCGTCTCCTCCAGCGACGGAGCCCGAACGAATACCATCGCCGCGTCGGGCCTCTTCCGGCGCACTTTCCGGGCGCCCTGGAGCTCTATCTCGAGGATCACGGAGCGTCCCGCGTCGAGCAGCTCTTCGACCTTCCGTTCGTACGTCCCGTAGAGGTTGCCCGAGTACTCGGCCCACTCCAGGAACTTTCCCTCCCCGATCCAGCACTCGAACTCCTCCCTGGAGAGGAAGACGTAGTGCTCGCCTTCCACCTCGCCGGGCCTCGCCGTCCGGGTCGTGGCCGAGACGGAGTAGGCCAGCTCCGGCACCGCCTCCAGCGCCTCCCGAATGAGGGTGGACTTCCCCGCCCCGGACGGGCCGGAGACGACGATCAGGCGTCCTCGCACCCGAGTGCCCCGAGTAGACGGTCCCGCTGCCCGTGCGTCAGGCCGACGAGCGTCTTCGAGCGGCTGATGCCGGCCTCCCTCAGCACACGAGTGACCTTGATCCTGCCCATCCCTTTCACCGCGAGGAGCATCTCTTCGACCTTGGCGCCCCGCAACTCTTCGGAAGGGTCCATGAGCAGGTCGTAGACGTCCAGGTCCCCGCTCTTGAGGTCCCGCTTGGTGGCGGCCCTGGCGAAGCGTACCCTGTTGGCCTCCTCGAGCGCGTTCCGCCGCTCGTCGACCGTCCGTTCTGGTGCCCGCCTCAGCATCAGCGCGCAAGTATACCATCGGCGCCTCCGCCCCGTCACCCGCCCGTACGGGTGTAAGCTTTACCCTCGGAGAGTCCGTGCCGCCAGGATGACGCCGGCGCGCCGGCGAGCAATGCGGAGGCTTCCGCGCCCAGAACCCCACGGCCTCCTCTCGCACCAGACCAGCCCCCTTCACCCGCTGTCGGGGGCACGTGTACGAGGCGGCGACCGTATGCCCCGGATCCACGGTACCCACCGCGTCCGGTTCAATGAACCAGTCCCTTGCTCCCCCGCCCCCACACTCCGAGCGTGGGAGCGGTGTGGGGGCGGTGTGGGTGGTTCGCGTCCGGACGGACCAGCAAACTGGGAACCAGAGCAGATCGTTCAGGGAAAGGAGAGCAAGGGATGTTTACGGGGATGGATTCTTTACTGTCCCAAGGGCGGCGCGGGGAGCTGGTGCAGGAGATCGACGCGGGACGCCTCGAACGGAGGCCGCGGACGAGTTGGCGGCCCAGGCGCGAGCGCCGGTGGTCGTTCTGGCTCCCCCGCGAGATCGGGGTCCCCACCAGCATGCCGCACTCGCAGAAGATACGTCGTTTGCATGATGCCGGCTTTCCCGAGCGGACCTAAGCTGCTGACGTCGAGAAGAGATAGGAGAATATTGTGGAGACTGTAGGAATTGGTTCGACGCTTGAGTCTTTGCGGGCAGGCTTGCGGGGCACGGCGTACGCGGCGGGCGAGGATGGCTACGACGAGGCGTCGAGGGCGTGGAACCTGAACGCGCACCAGGAGCCCGCGCTGGTGGTGATGGCCGAGGGCGCGGCTGACGTGATGGCCGCCGTGCGCTTCGCCAGGGATCTTGGCGTGGGCGTAGGGGTGATGGCGACCGGGCACGGCGTGGGCATCCCTTGCGACGGCGGCGTCCTCGTCAACACCTCCCGCATGAGGGGTGTGCGCGTGGACCCGGTAGCCCGGACGGCCAGGGTCGAGGCCGGCGCGTTGTGGACCGACGTGATCCCCGAGACCCAGGCCCACGGCCTCGCCGGCCTGGTCGGGTCGACCTCCCACGTCGGCGTCGTCGGCTATACCATGGGCGGCGGGTTCGGCTGGCTCGGTCGCCGGTACGGCCTGAACGGCGCGGGCGTCACGGAGGCCGACGTCGTCACCGCCGACGGGGAGTTCCTGCGCGTGGGCGCCGACGAGCACCCCGATCTCTTCTGGGGCCTCGGGGGCGGGGGCGGCAACTTCGGCATCGTCACGTCCCTGGAGTTCCGGGTCTACCCGCTGACGGCCGTCTACGGCGGCAACGTCTTCTACCCGGTGGAGAAGGCCGGGGAGGTCCTGGACCTCTACGCTAGGTGGAGCGCCGATCTTCCGGACGAGATGACAACGGCAGTCACCTTCCTGAACGTCCCCCCGCTGCCGGACATACCGGAGCCCCTGCGTGGTGGATCGTTCGTGGTCGTGCGGGGCTGCTACTCTGGTGAGAACCCGGAGGACGGCGAGGAGATGTTCCGTCCCGCGCGGGAGGGGCTCGGCGAGCCCGTCATGGACACGTTCGGGGTCATGCCCGTCGCCGCTATGGACGCGATCAGCATGGACCCCGTGGACCCCATGGGCGCCGTCCAGCACTCCGAGATGCTGCGCGACCTCTCGCCCGAGGCCATAGACGCCCTCATAGAGGTCGCGGGCCCCGCCTCGGGCTCCCCGCTCATCATGCTCGAGATTCGGCAGCTAGGAGGCGCGCTCGCCGGCACCCCGGACGACCTCTCCCCCATGGGCGGCGGCAAAGCCAAATACATCATGAACGGCGTCGGGGCGACCTTCACCCCCCAGATGGCCGAGGGCGTAAAGGCCCACCTCGCCCGCGTGACCGAGGCGACCCGCGAGCACCTGACCGGCGAGACCTACGTCAACTTCATGGAGCTCGACGCCGCCGGCGAGGACAGGGTCAGGGCCGCCTACCCGCCGGAAGACTGGGAGCGCCTCGTGGCCCTCAAGGACCGCAACGACCCCGAGAATCTATTCCGCTTCAACCGCAACATAGCGCCCTCTGCGGTGGGCGGGTAGCGAGGCAGCAGGGACCGGGAGTCGCACGCCACGCGCGCAGCGGCTCCCGGTCGGGAAGCAACCCGAGTAGTAGAGGAGGAGCAAAGATGATCGGCAAACTGTTCGCCAACGACGGGGCCAACGCCGTCCTGGTGGTCGCCCTCTCGGGAGCGGTCGCGACGCTGGTGGCCCACGGCCCCGGCCGCGCGTCTCTCGGGCGGGTTCTTTCGGGGGTCTTGTCGAACCCGATACCCCGGCCCAGATCGTCCGGGGCCCAAGGACTCTCGTCCGCAGCCTCCGGAAGGAGGACCGCCGCATGATCTTGGGCCGCCCGACACACGGAGGGCCGCCAGTTCCCGGCGAGTTCCTGGAGGACGCCGCGACGGTTCGCGCGGCGTACCGGGCGCTCGAAGACGGAGACTCGGAGGCGGTGGCCCGTTACGTGGATCCCCGGGTCGAGTGGGTACACCCGGCCGTCGTACGTCTTCCCTTCGACGGCATCCTCCGCGGCCTGCCTTCGGTCCTCCGGGCCGCCTTCCGCCTAAACGAGGATGGGAGCGGCCCTCGGGTCTCCGCCGATACCTTTCTGGAGCTCGGCGACGGTGTTCTGGTCGTGGGACGGTTCGCGGGGGGTCATGGGACGGAAGCGGCCGAAGCGCCGTTCTTGCACGAGTGCTCCGTGAGAGACGGCAGGATCTACCGGATACGCGAGTACCCGGCGGAACCTTGAAGACAGTTTGGCGGCTAAAGGGTTGTTTACAGCCATTCCAGAAGAACTGATCCTTCAAGAAGCCGCGCCGTTTCTGTATCCTTGTCGGCAACCAAACGCCAGACGTTTGAGGCTCCGAGAAACGGTGGATCAGTTGTTTCGAGAAACGCTCTAGAGTCAGGAATCGAGGAAAGAAGAAGAGATGAGCGACGCAAAGGGCGATGCCAAGCACGTGTTGCGCGGCGAAGGCAGGACACTCTGGGTACTTGGGGATCTATACGAGTTCAAAGCCGTAAGCGAGGACACCCACGGCGCATTCGCGACCTGGGAGACGACGGTCACCCCTGAGCTTCCCGGACCACCGCCCCATATCCACCACCGGGAGGACGAAACCTTCTATGTGTTGGAAGGGGAAGTCGAGCTCTCGGCCAACGGCCGTGTGATCGAGGCGGCCACCGGAGCATTCGTCAACGTTCCCAAGGGCACGCTGCACACGTTCAGGAACGCGGGATCGAAGCCCGCCAAATTGCTGGTGAGCGTCGTTCCCGGGGGGTTCGAGAAGTTCTTCGATGAGATAGGTGAACCGGCGACGGACCCGAATTCCCCACCCGCCGGACCACCGGATGTCGAGAAGGTCATGGCGGCTGCCCCGAAATATGGCCTGGAGATACCGCCTCCTCCCGCGCCCTAACAACGGTTCGGCGCCAGAGAATCGCGCCGCGCCGAGCGACTAGGGCTACGCCGATTCAGGTTTCGTGTGCTCCTGAGTGGCGCAGACCGCCGCCTGCTCGAAGGTCATGGCCCGGCCTTCCTCCCGACGCTCCTCGAAGGCCGGCTCGCCCAGGCTGGAGCGCACCTCGGCCATCGTGTTCTCGTACAGGGAGGCGTCCGACTGGTAGTAGGTGTGGCCGCGGAGCCCAATCTCCTCGATAAGGCCCTCCGCCGCCCCGAACAGGCACGCCGAGCGCTCGGGCTCTCCCCGTCTCCCGGCCACGATGGCCAGGCCTTCCATGATGTGGGCGACGTTGCCCAGATCCCCCATCTCCTCCGACGGCGGTATTCCCTCCGCGAACCTGCGGGCTGCCAGATCGCAATCCCCCTCTGAGAGCGCCAGTTGCGCGAGGTTGAAGAGCGCGTTACACACCGCCAGCCTGTCGCCTATGCGCCGGCCCAGCGCCAGCCCCTCCTCGAACTTCTGTTTCGCCCGGTCGTTTGCGCCCTGCAACAACAGCACCGTCCCCACCCAGGTGTGCGTCTGCGCCGCCATGCCGTCTTCTTCGCCCGAATCCAGAAAGAGCGGCAGGCCCTTCTCCAGGTGCTCTACGGCCGCCTCGTAGTCTCCCCGGACGGTTGCCACCAGGCCGAAGCCGGCCCTGGCGTACGCCTCCGCGTGCCCGTCCCCGCCGACCTGGCGCGACAGGTCCATGAGCTCCCGCGCGTGCCGCTCGACGGCCTCGCCGTCGCCCTGGCCGTACGCCATCGCCTCAGCGGCCATGATCGCCCGCGCCCGAACCGGCGGCGGCGGTTCCTCGCTCCTGGCGAGCACCCGCTCCATCCACCGGCGTCCCTCCCGCTGGTAGTTGTGGATCCACCAGAACGCCCACAACGACCAGCCCATACGCGCGGCCTCCTCGATGCGGCCCGCGGAGAGCGCCCACGTCATGGCGGCGCGCAGGTTGCCGTTCTCCCGCTCCAGCCTGGCCAGCCACTCCACCTGGCGCGTCGCCCTCAGGTGCGGACGCGCCTGCTCGGCCATGGTAAGGAAGAAAGCGGCGTGTCGCTCGTGGGTTTCTCCGGCCTCTCCGTCCTCCTCCAGCTTCTCCCGTGCATACTGGCGGATCGGCTCCAGCATCCCGTAGCGCGCCTCGCGGTTCGGGTCCTGGTCCACGCCCACCAGCGACTGTTCCGCCAGCCCCCCGAGGAGCTCGAGCACGTCCTCATCGCCGGCCTCGCCGGTCGAGCCCACGGACTCCGCGGCCTCCAGGGAGAACCCGCCGGTAAAGACCGAGAGCCTCCGGAACAACACCTGTTGCGGCCCGGACAGCAGGCCATGGCTCCAGTCGAGCGTCGCGCGCATCGTTCGCCGGCGTTCGGGCAAATCGCGCGCCCAGCCCCCGGAGAGCGCCCGGTCGAGGCGCGAGAGGAGCGTCGCGGGGTCCAGGAACCTCGCCTTCGCCGCCGCGAGCTCCAACGCCAGCGGCAGCCCGTCCAGGCGCCAGCAGATCGCCGCCACCGCCCACGCGTTCTCTGCCGTGAGCCCGAACGCCGGGGAGGCCGCCCGGGCGCGCTCCACGAACAGGCGCCCGGAGGCCGAGTTTAGGACCTCCTCCGCGGCGGGGTCGCGGGTGGAGGCGGGCAGCGCCAGGGGCGAGACCGGGTACTCCTGCTCGCCCCTGACGCGCAGGGGAGCGCGGCTGGTCGAGAGCACCGTAAGGTCTTTGCAGGATTCCATCAGGGCCGCCACGCCGGGGGCCGCCTGGAGCAAGTGCTCGAAGTTGTCGAGCACGAGAAGGAGCCGCTTGCCTTGCAGGTAGGCGCACAGGGCCTCGTG
>JALZNL010000353.1 GCA_030857715.1 Actinomycetota bacterium
GGCTGGAGCGTGCTGAAAGGCGCCAACGGCGCCGTGCTAAGCCGACCGCTCTAATAACCGTCTGCTACAATCATTGTCAATACGTTTCGCAAGCAGGTGGTGTTATGTCATGAGGCTTACGCAGAAGAGCAAGTACGCGGTTAGGGCACTGGTCGAGATCGCCGTCAGCGGGCACGAAGGCCCGTTGGGGGTGGCCGAGATCGCGCGTCTCCAGCGCATCCCGGAGAGGTTTTTGGAGCAGATCCTGTGCGAGCTCCGCAGGGAGGGGCTGCTCGAAAGCCGGCGCGGGGCGCACGGCGGCTACCGCTTCGCGATGCCGCCCGAGGAGATCTCCGTGCTGGACGTCGTGGAGATCCTGGACGGCGCGGTCCGCCCGGCCCGGTGCTCGGCCGGCGGCGTCTGCTACATGGCCGACGCCCCCCTGTGCGTGACGAGCAAAGTCTGGGACGAGGCCCGCGAGGCCCTTGAATCGGTCTTCGGCCGCTACAGCATCGCCCAGCTCGCCGAGACCGAGCGCGAGAGCCGCGCCGGACGAGAGGCCGCCCACGCCGCCAAGTAGCCTGAAGGCCCACCTCAAGGGCCGCACGGACCTCTCGGAATCGGTCGTGGAAGTATCGGGCAAGGCCTACCGCCTGACCCACCCCTCCGTCGCGGACGACCTGATCGACGAGCAGGAGTTCGACCAGGATGAACGCCTCCCGTACTGGGCCGAGCTCTGGCCGAGCGCCATAGCCCTCGCCCGGCACCTCTCGCAAGAAGATTTGGCCGGCAGGCGCGTCATCGAGCTCGGCGTCGGCGTCGGCCTCCCGACCCTCGTCGCCCTCGACCGCGGCGCCCGCGTCCTCGCCACCGACTACTACGCGGCGGCCCCGGACTTTACCCGCCACAACGCGCGGGAGAACGGCCTCCCAGAACCCGAAACGGCGCTTCTGGATTGGCACGCGACGCCGGGCGTCGGCGCCTTCGACCTCGTTCTCGCGGCCGACGTCATGTACGAAGAGCGGAGCACCCGCGCCCTGGCCGGGCTCGTGCCGGGGCTGCTGAGGCCTGGAGGCGAGGCGCTCATCGCTGACCCCGGCCGGCGCTACGAGCCGCTCTTCCGGGAGCTCATGCAGGAGAATGGCTTCCGCTTCGAGACGGAGGAGACGACCGTGGAGGTGGAGGGGCGCGAGAGGGGGGTGACGGTGCTGTTGCACCGGGTCCGGCGCCTGTAAGGCTGGCCTTGTGGGCTGGCCGGGCGGGTTACCGCGCGGGAACGGGCCGGCCCCCCTGCTATACTTTTTCACCAATGCTTCTGGACTCGCTAAACCCGACGCAACTCGACGCCGTAGAGCACACGGAAGGGCCGCTCCTCATCCTCGCGGGGGCGGGGAGCGGTAAGACCCGCGTGCTTACGCAAAGGATCGCCTACCTCATAGACCAGGGGCTCGCAGCACCCGAAGAGGTCCTCGCCATAACCTTCACCAACAAGGCCGCCCGCGAGATGAAAGAGCGCGTCGCCCTCCTCGTCGGTCCGGACTCCCGCAAGATGTGGGTCTCCACCTTCCACGCCTTCTGCGCCCGCATACTCAGGGTCCACGCCGAAAAACTCGGCTACAAACGCGAGTTCACCATCTACGACGGCGCGGATCAGGTCAGGCTCGTAAAACGGTGCATCGTCGAGCTCGGCAAGGACCCGAAAAGGTTCAACCCGCGCTCTTTTCAGGCCCAGATCTCCTCCGCCAAGAACGTCCTCAGAAGCCCGGACGACTTCCTCCGAAACACCGAGGGCTACATCGCCGAGAACGTCGCCGAGGTCTACGACCTCTACCAGCGCCGCCTCTACGAGAACAACGCCATGGACTTCGACGACCTGATCATGCAGACTGTCGCCCTCCTGGAACTTTTCCCCGACGTCCGCGACCGTTACCAGACCCGCTTCAAGTACGTCCACGTGGACGAGTACCAGGACACCAACCACGCCCAGTACCGCCTCGTCAACACCCTCGCCGCCAAACATCGTAACTTGTGTGTCGTTGGCGATGACGATCAGTGCCTCGTGGAAGGCACCCCGGTCACGATGGCCGACGGCTCCGAGAAGGGGATAGACGATATCGTTGCCGGCGACGAGGTGCTCTCGTGCTACGGGAGCGGAGATTTCCGTCCGGCGCGGGTGATGGGTGTCTCCCGGTCTATGAGGTCGGAGGGCGTCGAGATCTCGACGAGGGAGGGGCGACGGATCGTCTCTACCCCGGAGCACATCCACTTCGCCGGCTACAAGCTGGGCCTGACGCCGCAGATGCACACGACCTACCTCATGCGTCGTGGGGACAAGGGCTTCAGGGTGGGAACCTCCCGAACCTACACCAACGGTCGCATGAAGCCCGTGATGGGGTTCATGCAGCGGAGTCGCCAGGAGCACGCGGACGCGGCCTGGATAGTCTCCACGCACGACACAGAGGGAGAGGCCCGGGCCGCGGAGACGACGGTGTCTTTGAGGTACGGCTTGCCGACGCTGCCGTTCGTGGCCCGGGCAGGGTCGGACAACGGTCTCGTCGCCAACCAGGCTTTGATCGACCGCGTCTTCTCGGAGATTCCGTGCGATGAGGGGGGACGGCGGCTGCTCGCAGATTCCGGTCTGATGCCGGACGTTCCGCACTATATGCCCCAGAGCTTCACGGGACGCCGCCGCAACGTCGTGGTGACGCTCTGCGGGGACCGTCGGGGCCGGACGCCGATGCACAGGATCTCGATGGTAGGAAGGGACGAGGAGGGACGCCGGGCGCTCGAAGGGCTCGGTCTGAGCGTGAGGGCGGCAAAGGAAGGTTCTCCCAGCTGGCGCTACGAGTCTTGCTTCAAAGATTACGGCGCTGCGATGGAGATCGTGGAGAAGATCCGCTCCGTCCTCGACGTCTCCGTGCAGCGGGTGGCGAGGCTGGGAGTCGACGGAGAGGACGGGGTGGTCAGGGGCAAGTCCCTTCCGTTCACCGCGGCCTCGGCCGTGAGGCCCGGCATGGCGATGTTCACCGCAGACGGCGGCTACGACATCGTGGAGAAGGTCGAAAAGATCGGGCTGGACCGTCCCGTCTACGACATCAATGTCGAGGGGACGCACAACTTCGTCGCGGGCGGCGTCGTCACGCACAACTCCGTGTACTCGTGGCGAGGGGCGGATATCCGGAACATCCTGGACTTCGAGCGGGACTACCCCGAGGCGAAGGTGGTGAAATTGGAGCAGAACTACCGCTCGACGCAGACGATATTGGACGCGGCGAACGCGGTGGTCGCGAACAACGCGTCTCGCAAGGCGAAGGCGTTGTGGACCGCCGGGGACGAGGGGGAGCGTATTCGGGTGTTCGCGGCATCGGACGAGTACGCGGAGGCTCGGTTCGTCGTGTCGGAGGTAGAGAAGCTGACGGGGAGGGGGGAGCCGGCGCGGGAGATCGCGGCTTTCTACAGGACCAACGCGCAGAGCCGGGCACTGGAGGACGTGCTGGTGCGGGAGGGGGTTCCGTACCAGATCGTGGGCGGCGTCCGATTCTACGAGCGGGCCGAGATCAAGGACGCCATGGCCTACCTCGCCGTGACCTCCAACCCCGCGGATGCCGTCGGCCTGGAACGCATCATCAACGTACCGAAGCGGGGCCTGGGCAACACTTCCGTCGCAAAACTCCAGGACCACGCCCGCCGGAACGGCATCACCCTCTACG
>JALZNL010000354.1 GCA_030857715.1 Actinomycetota bacterium
GACGAGTGCCAAGTCCCCCATCTTCAAATACGTCATGTACGGCGAAGGGTTGACGGTGCGCAGGCCCCGGTAGAGCAAGAGCGGGTCGAGCTCTCCCACATCAGCCGAGAACCTCTGCGACGGCACTACCTGGAAGGCGTCCCCGGCCCGGATGTACTCCTTGGCCCTCTCCACCGCCTCCTCGTAGCCCTCCTTCGTAAAGTTGGAAGAGACCTCCAGCGGACCGCCGCCGAAACCCGGAGACCGGCGCGTCAGGGGAGCGGAGAGGCGCTCGGAGACCCGCCTTATGTCGTCGGCGGCCCGGCGGTAGGCCGCCGTGAAGCCTTCCCCTTCGACGTCGCGCAGGCCAGCCGCGTCCACGAGGGAGACGACGAGGACCTTGTGCCTCAGGTGGTCGAAGACGACGAGGGTGTCGGTGACGGCGAAAAGGGCCTCGGGGACGCCCAGATCATCCGGCGGGGCGTGGGGCAGCCTTTCGAGGTAGCGGACGGCGTCGTAGGAGAAGAAGCCTACCGCGCCGCCGACGAAGGCGGGGAGGTTCGGCAGGGGCGCCACGCTCTTCTGGCCCACGATCTCCGCGAGCCCCCGGAACGGGTCGGCCGCCGGCACCTCCCGCACCCCGTCGGAGTCAACAACGGTGTAGACGCCGTTCCTGTAGGAGAGCGTCCGCTTCGGGTCGAAGCCCAGGAAGGAGTAGCGGCCGAACCGCTCGGCGGCCTCGGCACTCTCCAGTAGGAAGACCGTATCCTCGTCGGCGAACCTCAAAACGGCCGAGATCGGGGTCTCGAGGTCCCCGATGAACTCCGCGTAGAGCGGCACCACGTCGTAGGAGCGTGCGAGATCCCTGGCTTCGCCCACTGACGGCGTCAGGTTCATGTCAGCCGTGCCGGTCACGCAAGATCCCCGCGACCTTCCCGGTCCCGACGCCCCGCTCTTCGAGCAGCACGAGCAGGTGGTAGACGAGGTCGGCCGTCTCTTCGGCGAGCCTGTCGTCCCGGAGCGCAGCGATGACGACCTCGACCGCCTCCTCCCCGACCTTCTGCGCCACCCTCTCCGGGCCGCGCCGGATCAAGCCGGCCGTGTACGACTCCTGCGGCATCTCCGCGTGCCGCTGCGCTATGGTCCCGGCGAGCCTCTCCACCATCGTCCCGAGGGACGCCTCGCCCACGCTCTCAGTCGTGATCCCAACACCCTCGCCGGCGAGCGTGGTGAAGAAACAGGTGCTCTCGCCCGTGTGGCAGGCCGGGCCGCGCGGCTCGACCTTGTAGAGGAGCGCGTCGCCGTCGCAGTCCAGGCGTACCTCGACGACCTTCTGCGTGTTGCCGCTCGTCTCACCCTTGCGCCAGAGCTCCTGTCGGGAGCGCGAGTAGAAGTGGACCTCGCCGGTCGCGAGCGTCTTCTCGACGGCCTCCCGGTTCGCGTAGGCGAGCGTCAGCACGTCGCCGGTTGCAGCGTCCTGGGCGACGACTGGCACGAGGCCGTTCTCGTCGAAGCGGACGTTCTCGACGGCCGTCACGCTCCCGCCGGCTCTCCGAAAGAGACCTCTCCCGAAGGAACAACCTCGGCGAAGCCGTTGCCCATGACCTCGTTGTGGTGGGCGACGATCTGGGCCGCGGAGAGACCACCCTCGTCCCAGGTGCCGTGAGCGTCCGCCGCGAGCGTCACGTCGTAGCCGAGGGCGAAGGCCCGCCGGCAGGTCGTGTCCACGCAGTACTCCGTCTGCATTCCGGCTAGGACCAGGCGTCCTATCCCCCTCGATTCCAACTCGTCCTGGAGTGTCGTGCGGAGGAAGGAGTCCGGCGTCTCCTTGTCTACGACCGGCTCGCCGCCCGTCGGGGCGACGCGGGGGTGGATCTCCCATCCTTCGGTGCCACTCTCCAGCGGATGCCCGGGGCCGTCGGCGTGCCGGACGTGGATCACTGCGACGCCAGCCTCGCGGGCTTGTTGGATCAGACCCTCAATCCTCTCCAGCAGGCGTTCCCCGTCCGGGACCGGCGGCACGCCGGGTGTCTCGAACATCCCTACTTGCGTGTCGATCACCACGAGGGCCGTCTTATCTCCCATCTCGAACCTCCGCTTCCGTCGTCCTGACGGGCACCCCGGCCTCCGCCATCCGCCTCTTGACCTCCCGTATGCTGTACTCCCCGAAGTGGAAGATGCTCGCCGCAAGCACCGCCCCCGCCCCCGCCCGCACGGCAGAGACCATGTGCTCAGGGCCTCCGGCCCCACCGGAGGCGACTATTGGCACGCTCGTCTTCTCCGCGACCGCCGAGATCAGATCGAGGTCGTAGCCGCTCTCGGTGCCGTCCGCGTCCATGCTATTCAGGACGAACTCCCCGGCGCCCCGCCTCTCCCCCTCGACGAGCCACCCGACGGCGTCCATCCCCGTGTTGAGGCGACCGCCGTTGAGGTAGACCTCCCAGCCCGGCCCGCCTTCTTTGCGTTTGACGTCCACGCTCAGGACTACGCACTGGGCGCCGAAGCGTTCGGCTCCGGCGTCTATGAGGCCGGGGTCCTGGACGGCGGCGCTGTTGACGGAGACCTTGTCCGCCCCGGCGCGGAGCATCGCCCGCATGTCGTCGGCGGTCCTGACGCCGCCGCCTATGGTGTAGGGGACGAAGACCTCTTCGGCGGCGGCGCGGGCCAGGGCGCTCGCGGTCTCGCGGCGCTCGTGGGAGGCGGTGATGTCGTAGAAGACGATCTCGTCGGCCCCCTCCCTGTCGTAGAGGGCGGCGAGCTCCACCGGGTCCCCTGCGTCCCTGAGGTTCTTGAAGTTCGTCCCCTTGACGACCCGTCCGGCGTCCACGTCCAGGCAAGGGATGATGCGGACCTTCAGCCCCACGGCTCCCCCTCCATCCCGTAGCGGCCTCGATTCTCCGGCTTCAAGCCACCTCCGTCTTTGCCGTGTCCCTTACTGCTCGCACACCCACAGCTTAAGACACCAGGGCGGGCCTGCCCACCCCGGGAAACACCGTCGTCAAGAGAGCAAAACCTGAAACCTGATGCCTGTAGCCTGAAACCTCGAATCAGACGTAAGGCACCCCGGAGGCGCGCGCTTCTTCGGCGATGCGGTCGCGTAAAGCGCCCTTCGCCGGCAGGAGGACGGAGCCCTCGGTACCCGACCCAACCACCATCGAGCCGTCCCGGCCCCGCCAGTGGCGGTGGACGGTGTACGCCGCGAGCGTGCCCTCGATAAGCGCCAGGATGCGGTCGAGCTCGGCGTGGGACATCGAGGCCGCCACTTCGAGCTTGGAGACGTCTATGTTCTCCTCGGCCGTCAGGTCGGCGGAGAGGTTCCCGGTCCGGAGGCGCAGGCCCGGCGTGTCCCACAGGACCTCGATTGCGCCCTGGATCGCCTCGGCCCTGCCCTCCTTGTTGCCCTTGCGGAACTTGGGGTCCTGCATGCCCCGCAGCACCGCCGCCAGGTCTCCGTCACCCCCGGAGCGTTCCAGGGAGAGAACCTTGAGCGCCGCCGCCGAGTCCACCTCGACGACGACCCTCTGGCCCCGCTCCCTCGGGAACGGGTAGTCGGTGTATTCAATGCCGATACCCTCCAACTCCGAGAGCAGGTCCTCGGAGAGGGGCGAGCCGCCGAACATCTTGCGGCTGGCCGAGTAGGCCGGCAGCGCCACCTTGGAGAGGATGCGTTCGATCCTCCTGGTCCCCCGCTCGTTCGGG
>JALZNL010000038.1 GCA_030857715.1 Actinomycetota bacterium
TAGCAACAACCCGAGGTCCCGCCCGGCCACCGAACCGGCGAGCCAGAATCGGATCTCCTCCAGCGTCCGCTGGTTGAAGATGAGCACCGCCGTCGTCAGCGACGACAGCAACGCCGCCAGCGCCGCACCCGCCACGACGAGCTTCATCGGGTTCATCCCGCCCCCGAGCGTCCCCAACCCGTAGACGACGACCGCCGCAAGGGCCGCACCGACGAACGCGAACAGGGCGTACGTCGTGAGCGAAGAGGCCCCGAGCAGGAAAACGGACCCGACCACCGCGAGGGCGGCGCCGGCCTCGATGCCGAGTATCCCGGGGTCCGAGAGAGGGTTCCGGGTCAGGCCCTGGATGATGGCGCCGGCCACGGCCAGGGCCGCGCCCACCAGCGCGGCTATAAGGGCCCGCGGCACGCGCAGGGTGCGGATGATCAGATCATCCTCGGAGCCGCCGTAGTCCACGAAGGCCAGGATCACGTCCCACGTCCCGATCCGGGCCGCCCCGAAACGCACGCTCGCCAGCAGACACAAGAACAGCACAGCCGAGCACCCCACCAACCCGACTAACAGCGCAGAACGCGAACGCAAGACCCGCATCCCCTACCTGCCCCCGACCTGATCCGGATCACACCCCTGTTGACGCGAACCGCAGACCCCACTATCGTTGCCCACTATGTTGAGAATGATTGTCAATAGCAACATGGGACGCCAAGATACAAGATTTGGAGGAACGAATCAATTGATCTGGATCAAAAAGCGCCCGGCTTCCGTGCTCCTCGTGGTCGTCGCGCTCGCGTTAGCGGCCTGCGGTGGGAGCGGGGACGGAGGCGGTAGTGCGTCGTCCTCGCCTGCGAGGACCATCGAGCATGCCATGGGCGAGACGGAGGTACGGGGGACGCCGAAGCGGGTCGTGGTGCTGGACACGGGGGAGTTGGACAGCGCGATCTCGCTCGGGGTGAAGCCGGTCGGATCGGTCGAGGCTGTCGAGGGGCTCGGTCTCCCCTCGTACCTCGAAGGTACCGACGGGATCGAGAACGTCGGCACCATCGAGGAACCGAACCTGGAGAAGATCGCCACGCTGAACCCGGACCTCATCCTCTCCAGCAAGCTCCGCCACGAGCAGATCTACGACCAGCTGAGCCAGATCGCACCCACGGTGTTCACCGAAACTACCGGCGTCACCTGGAAGGAGAACTTCGCGAAACACGCCGAGGCGATGAACCGGGCGCAGCGGGGGGAAGGGGTGATGGCCGGTTACGACGACCGGCTCGGGCGGTTCGAGGGCGCGATGGGAGACCGGCTCGGCGAGACGGAGGTCTCGGTTGTCCGCTTCCTACCGGGCGAGACCCGCATATATCAGAGAGAGTCGTTTATCGGGACCGTCCTCGAGGACGCCGGACTTCCGCGTCCCCCTTCCCAGAACGTCGACGAATTCGCCATCCTCAACGTCAGCGAGGAGGAGATCCCGAAGATGGACGGGGATGCCGTCTTCGTTACCGTCTACGGCGCCCCCGAGGATTCGACGGAGGAGAGGATCACCTCCGACCCCCTCTGGCAAAGGCTCGAAGCCGTTCGGCAGGACCGCGTCTACGAGGTCTCTGACGACCTCTGGATGCTCGGCATCGGCCCCACCGCCGCCGCCGAAGTCGTGGACGACCTGGAGAAGGACCTCTCGGAGAACTGAGCGAGGACGACGATCCGCTGGTCGAACATGCCCCGTGCCTGATCGTCAAGGTCACCTCACCCGGCACCGAGTCGATAGACCGCCGCGAGAAAATGCTCAACTACCGCAAGATGCCGTCCCTGCAAGCGTACCTGATCGTGGACCAGAACCGCCCCCGGATAGAGCGCCACTGGCGCGACGAGAGCTGCGAGTAGCGCCAGGGCGGGCCAGGCCGAGGCGAGATCCCGGTCCCCCGCCCCGAAACCACGCTCCTTCTGGACGAGGTCTACGAGAACTTTTAGGGCGGGATCTGAAACACACTCACCTGTTCCCCGCAACGTGTACACTTGTCGCGTACACAGAAAGGAGATAGCATGGAACGGGTAAACGTCAGGGAGGTGCGGGAGAACCTGCGGGCGTACCTGCAGCGGGCGGAGTCGGGGGAGGAGATCTCGATCCTGCGCCGCGGCAAGGAGGTCGCCCGCCTCGTGCCGCCGAATCGGGAGCCCGGACGGTTTCCGGATCTGACCGAATTCCGGGCGTCGATAAATCTGAAGGGCGAGTCCGCCAGCGAGTCCGTCATCAAAGCCCGGCGAGAGGCGAGGTACTGATCCCGAACCGCTACTTCGACACCAGCGTCGTCGTCGCCTACTATCTCCCCGAAGAGAACAGCGCCGCGGTCCAGAGCATATACGAAGATGCCGACGAACCGGAGATCAGCACTCTCGTACAGCTCGAGTTCTTCGCCGCCGTCTCGTTGCGCGTAAGGATCGGCGACCTCTCCCACGAAGAAGCCGAAGAGGTATCCACCATCTTCGACGCCCACCTACGAGACGGATTGTACGGCCGGCGGCACCTGGAAGCCGGCCACTACCGGCTCGCCCGCGACTACATCGCCCGCTTCGACCTTCCGCTCAAGGCGCCGGACGCGCTACACCTCGCGCTCTGCTCCGCCGAAGACCTCACCCTCCTCACCGCTGACCGCCAGCTCGCCCGCAACGCCGAAGCCCTCGACGTGCGGACAGGGCTGGTCAGCCGGTAAAGACACGCCCCACAAGACCTGAAACCTCTCTATCCGCTCCTCTTTAGCTTTCCGGTTCGCTTCGCGTAGTTTTCACCGAGGTGGAAGATCCAGATCCCGAGCGGCACGAAGACGACCCCCATCACGAGCAACGGCCAGATGCTGCCCCAGAGCTGGGCGACGCCGGCGCCGTCCGTGAGTGCTGCGCGGGAGCCTTCGAGGCCGTAGGTTACCGGCGAGATGGTGGCGAGCGGCTGCATCCAGTCGGGGAGGACGCTCACGGGATAGTAGACGCCGGAGACCAGGAGCAAGAGCGCGGAGACTATGTACGTCACCTGCTGGCCCTTCTCGGGGGAGAGCAAGGGCATGACGGCAGCGACCACCCCGAACCCGACGAGCGAGATGCTGCACACGGCGAGGACGACCAGGGCCGCAGCATAGTTGGCGTTGCCAAGGTCCAAGTCGAAGGCGAGCATGGCGACCCCAAGGACCAGAGCCGTGCGGATGATGCCGTAGACGATCGCGTAGACGCCCATGCCGAGCAGGTGCGTCACCCGACTCGTCGGGCTCATGAACGTGTACTCGATCGTCCCCTCCCACCGCTCCCACTGCACCGTCTCGGAGAGGATGTCGAAGATCATGGACAGGTAGCTCCAGATCAACGCCCCGATGAGCAGGAACGTCATGTACTCCTGGATGTCGATGGCCTCGGCGCCGGGTCGCTGGGCGGCCCCGGCCCCGATAAACGTTATGGACATGGTATTGACAGTGGTGAACGTCAGCCAGACGACCTCCCACATGAAGTACCGCTTGGTCAGAAAGTAGTTTCGTTGCACATAGCCCCAGACGGCGATCATCTCGACCAGCCACCCGGGTTTGATGGGACCTCTCATCCCTTATTCTCCTTCCGCGCTGGCCTCTTCGACCGAGTAGCCCGTCGCGGCCATGAAAGTCTCTTCTAGAGTCGGCACGCGGCCGTTGGTCGCGTAACGCGCCTTGAGCTTCCCCGGCTCTTCGAGGGCCAGGATCTTGCCGTCCATCATGATGCCGACCCGGTCACAGAGCTCCTCGGCCTCGCCCATGTCGTGCGTACAGAGCAGGATCGATGAGTCGTGGGCTTCCCTGATCCTGCTGATAAACGCCTGCACGTCCTTCTTGCTCCTGGGATCGAGACCCGTCGTCGGCTCGTCGAGGAGCATCAAGACAGGGCTCGTGAGCAGGGCCCTGGCGAGCGCTATCTTCTGCTGCATCCCGCGGCTCAGGTGCTCCATGGGCTCGGTGGCCCGCTTCTGGGCGAAGCCGATGTTCTCGAGAATGTCCTTGATCCTGGGCCGCGCCTCCCGGCTCGTCACGCCATAGAGCTTGGCGCCGTAGAGCAGGTTCTCCATCGCGGACAATTTCTTGAAGAAGCTCGCCTCGACGCTGACCCGGTTCATGCTGCGCTGCACCTGCTTGGGGTGCCTGACGGCATCGATCCCGAAGACCTCGACCTTCCCGGCGTCGGGCAGCACGAGTGTGGAGATCACACGCACCAGCGTGCTCTTCCCACTCCCGTTCGGCCCGAGGATCCCGACGACCTCCCCCTTGCCCACCTCCACGGAGACCCCGTCGAGCGCGCGCACCACCTCCCCCCGCCGCTTCTTGAAGCTCTTGTCCACGCCGACTAGTTCTAGTGCTTTCATCCCTGAGATCCCTCCTCTCTAGTACGGTCAGCCATCAGCCTTTTTGTTCTTGCTGATGGCTGACCGCTTTGCCGGCGGGCGCTGCCCGCCGGCGATTAGGGCCGTCTGGCTTCGAGCCGCTCCCAGACTACGCGCCACGTCTCTTCCCGCTCGGCGGCGACCGCCAGGGTGAAGAGTTGGCGGGCCAGCCGCGCCCGCAGCGAGGGTTTGCCCTCGGGCCGCGCATACCGTTGCCGCTCGGCGACCTTGTCGGCGAACTCCTGCTGCCTGAGCGTGCGGTCCTGCGCTGCGTGAAAATCCCCGTACATCGCTTTCTCCTTCTCTCTCGTCTCTCTTCGTCGCGTCCGTACCTCGGGTGGTGCCCGTCTGGGGATCGGAGCGGAGACTGTGGCTTTGGCCTGTGGCGCAAAGCTTGAGGCCCCCGGTCCGTGTAATCCGGGGGCCTCGTTGAGAAGTGTGTTTGAGCTAAATGCTCATGTTCTCATCTCGACCGCGCGGACCTCGGGACGCACCTCTCCCCCGAACACCGGAACTCCTATGTTCGTGTGGTGGATGTGCATCAAAGCCTCGGTCCTTTCGCGACAACAACAACAGCCCAGGCACTCTAGCGTCGCCCGCCGAGCTTGTCAACGGTGTTGCGCGTTCTTTAAGAAAAATTACGGCAATTTACGTAGGCAGGAAGTCGATCTCGCTCGAGATCTCGGTTCACTCTGACGGCGGGCGCGGTTAGAATGGCTCCATCCATCTCGAAAAGAACGGTGGGGCTCCGTGGGATTACTGGAAGCGCTGCTCGTCGGAATAGCGGGTTTGCTCGGCGGCTTCGTCAACACCCTGGCGGGCAACGGCTCGGCCTTCACGTTGCCCGCGCTCGAGGTTTTCGGCCTCTCCCCCGAGGCGGCCAACGGCACCAACCGCCTGAGCATCGTCGCGCTCGGCCTCGTGGGCACCGTGAGCTTCTACCGCCAGGGTCTCATCGACTGGCGCATGGGGGTATCCGGGTGGCCGTGCCCACGACGTTGGGCACCATCGCAGGCTCCATCGTCGCCGTCGAGATCAGCGAGGCGGTCCTGGACGCGATCGTCATCGCAGGCCTTCTCGTCATCCTCGGGCTACTCCTCGTCAAACCGGACCGCTGGATCGAGGGCAAGGCCGGGGCGCTCGCGCCCTTCGGCTGGGTCCAGGCGGCAGCCTACCTCGCTATCGGCGTCTACGCAGGCCTGGTCATCCTGGCGATCGCGCACCTGATAATAGTGGACACCGGGAAGTACCTGATCTAGGAAAGGGAGATCTCCTTGACGACGTCCGACGACAGGATGCCGGAACCGGTAGCCAGCGCCACGATAGCCACGGACGTTGAGCTACTGCCCGCCACGGTCGAGTTCGTGTGCCGGGTCGCCCACCGACTCGGCCTGGAAAACGGGCCGGCCGAGAGGCTGCGCAAGGCTGTCGAGACGGTCTGCAAGAACGTCATAGAGAACGCGTTCGAGCCGGACGACGACGGACGCTACAACGTCCACGTCCTCCGACGGCCCGGACGGGTCGTCGTGGCGGTCGAGGATATGGGCATGCCCTTCGACTACGCGTCCCTCAGCGATGCCGGCGCCCCGGACGGTCCGCTGGCCGACGGGGTCCGGTTCGTAAACCTGGGCCGCCGCGGTAATCGGGTGGAGCTGGTCGAGCACCTGCCCCACCGGGACGTCCGGGATCACCTGCCCGAAGAAGAGCATCGCGAGGCCGCCTCCGCGCCCGCGGCCCGGGAAAACGTGCCGCTACAGATCCGCACGATGCGCCCGGAGGAATCCTTCGAGCTCTCGCGCTGTGTCTACCGTTCCTACGGCTACAGCTACGACTGGGATTCCGTCTACTACCCGGACAGGATCCGCGAGCTCCAGGAGGCCGACCTCATGCGCTCCTGCGTGGCGACGTCCGAAGACGAGATCGTGGGTCACCTGGCCGTGACGGTCGAGCATCCTGACGCCCCCGTCGGGGAGGCCGGCCAGGCCGTCGTCCACCCGCGCTTCCGCGGGCACCATCTCTTCCCGAAAATGAAGACCTTCGCGGCGCGGCGAGCCGAAGAACGCGGCATGTACGGGCTCTACAGCGAGGCAACGGCCGTCCATCCCTACAGCCAGAGGGGCAACCTCGAACTCGGCGCAAATGAGACCGGCTTCCTGCTGGGCTACATCCCGGCCTCCGTCTCCTACAAGGAGATCGGGGAAGACAGGGCCGGACGCCGCGGCTCCGTCGCACTCTTCTACCTGCGGACCAACGACGAGCCGGAACGTTCCATCTACCCACCCGCCGCCTACCGAGAAGCCGTCCTGCGAGTCATCGCGCACAACGGGCTGCGCCGCGCCATCGACGAAGGCCCGGACGCCGACGCACTCCCCGATTCCCGGATGAGCGTGGACGCGCGCCCGGACCACAACCTCGCCTTCCTGCGCGTCGAGGAACCCGGCAGGGACCTGAACGACCTGATCAGACGGCGGCTACGGGAGTTGTGTTTGCGCCACGTGGACGGCGTCTTCGCGGACCTGCCGCTCTCGCACCCAGCCACGGCACGCGCCGCGGACGGCCTCTCCGACCTGGGGTTCTTCTTCGGTGGGATCATCCCCGAAGCCCACCCTACCGGCGGCGACGTCCTGCGGCTCCAATACCTCAACGACGTAGACTTCGAACCGTCAGACGTCAAGACCGCCTCCGACTTCGGCCACGAACTACTGGCCCTGATCCTGCAGCAGAGAGAAGCATTTACGTAGGCAGGAAGTCGATCTCGCTAGAGATCTCGATGCTCCCCTTGACCGAACGCGCCACCGGGCACGAGTCGGCGTACACCGAGAGCACCCGCTCGACGGTCTCGCGGTCTTCTTCCGGAACTGCGAGGTGGAAGGTCTGCTTGATGCGTTTGATCACCAACACCTTCCCATCGGCCTCCACCTCCCCAACGGTTTCGGCGCGGAGGTTCTCGAAAGACACTTGGCGCGCTCCCAGCGCACCGGCAAAGGTGCCGAGCAGTCACCCGCCCGCGGCTGCAACCACGTAATCCAAAGTGCTCGCGTGCGGCTCCTCGTCCTCCGGCGAGACCCCGTAGTGCTCGGCGACCTCCGCGTGGACCCCGAAGAGCACCGGCTCCTCCTCGCCCGGCAAGTAGGCCCGCCGCGTCTTCCCCTCCACCGGCTCCACCTCGACCCGCGAGACGTACTTCACTTCAGCCATGTTCCTCCTCTCCTTGCCGGCTACCGCGCCAGCGCGTGGTATTCGTCGTTCGGGATCATGCCACAAGCCAGCGACATGCGGTTCGTGAAATTGTACATGCTGGCGACCTCTATGACGTCCCAGACCTCTTCTTCGGTGAGACCATGGCCCTTGAGACGTTGGAGATCCTCGGGCGTACATTCCAGGGGCCGCTCGGTGACCTTGACGGCGTAGTCCAGGATGGCGGTGCGGCGCTCGTCGAGGCCGGCCCTCCTGTGGTCGAGCGTGATGCGGTCCGCCAGGATGGGGTCGCCGAGGGCTTGTCTGAGCGCGGCACCGTGGGCGACCAGGCAGTAGAGGCAACCGTTCGCCATCGAGACGGCGACCACGATCATCTCCCGCTCCGCCGCGTCCAGATTCTCCGTAGGCTCGTGGAGCTGGCGGTAGTGCGAGAACCACGCGCTCAACCGCTCCGGCCTGAAGCTGTAGGCCCGGAACACGTTTGGCACGAATCCCACCGCCTCCCGCGCTTTCCTGAAGAGCCCCCGTAGGTTCTCGGGCAACTCGGACTCCTCCGGTACCGGGAACCAGCTTACTGGTACACCTGTCCCCTTACGCGAAATGTGCTCCACGTCCGTCATAGATCCTCCTCTCCGCGGTCTTCTGCGTCGTGCCTGCCAACCTCAAGTATCCACGTACGAGATGAACTCCAGAAGCGAGCCGTCCGGGTCCCGGAAGTACACGCTCATTCCAGGACCTTTTGCCCCGAAGCGCTCAACCGGACCCATCTCCACTTCGACGCCGTAGCTCTGAAGGTGCTGCTCTGCGGCGCCGATCGGGCCCGGCCACTCGAAGCAGAGGTCACTGCCGCCCGGCAACACGGGTCTCCTGGCGACCGGCACAGCTTCGACACCGGGGCCGTGCAGGTTGAGCTGCTCGGAGCCGAAGCGGTAGGACCAGCCGGCACCGGACCGGACTAACTCGGCGCCCAGCACGTCCCGGTAGAAGGCGTTGGACCTCTGCCAGTCGGAGACGTGGACCACGCAATGGTCCAGCCTGACGTTCTGCGTCACGGGTCCGCCCCTAGCGGCCCACGGCCCGCATCATCCCCTCGGAGTAGCGCTCGCCGGAGGCCGAGCCCCGGGGCATGGCCTCCTCGATGCGCCGCAGGTCTTCTTCGGTGAGCTCGACGCCGGAGGCGCCAGCGTTCTCCTCCAGGTACTTGCGGCGCTTGGTGCCGGGAATGGGCACTATGCCCTCGCCCTGGGCCAGGAGCCAGGCCAGGGCGAGCTGGCCCGGCGTGACGCCCTTCCCGTCGGCGACCTCGCGCACCCTGTCCGCCAGCTCCACGTTCTTCATGAAGTTCTCCTCGGCGAAGCGGGGAAAGCGGGCGCTGCGGGTGTCGTCCTCCGGCATGTCCTCGATGCTCTTGAAGCGTCCGGTCAGGAAGCCGCGTCCCAAAGGGGAGTAGGGGACGAAGCCGATCCCTAGCTCACGGAGGGTCGGCAGTACCTCATCCTCTACCTCGCGGGTGAAGAGCGAGTACTCGGACTGGAGCGCGCTGATGGGATGGACGGCGTGGGCCTTGCGGATGGTCTCGAGCCCCGCCTCCGAGAGACCGAGGTAACGCACCTTGCCGGCCTCGACGAGCTCCTTCATCGCCCCGACCGTCTCCTCGATGGGCGTCTCCGGGTCCACGCGGTGCTGGTAGTAGAGGTCGATGTGGTCGACTCCGAGCCTCTGCAGTGAAGCGTCGCAGCACTCACGCACGTACTCGGGCTTGCCGCTTACGCCCCGGAAGGAGCCGTCCTCGCCGCGCATGTTGCCGAACTTGGTCGCCAGCTCGACCTCGTCGCGCCGGCCCTGTAGAGCCTTGCCCACCAGCTTCTCGTTGGTGAACGGGCCGTACATGTCAGCCGTGTCCAGAAAGGTGACGCCGAGCTCTATGGCGCGGTGGATGGTGGCTATGGACTCGTCCTCGTCGCCCGTGCCGTAGAACTCGCTCATCCCCATGCACCCGAGCCCGATCTCCGAGACCTCGAACCCCTCGTTGCCCAACCTGCGCCGGTCCAAAATTTCCTCCAGTAAGATCGTCTCTCCAGAGCAAGGCTAGTTTACACAACGTCGCCGACCGGGAACCTATCCACCCAGGGGACAACCAACGCAGAGAGGAGATCCACCATGGCCCAGTGTGAGGTCTGCGGCAACGACTACGACAAGGCGTTCCAGGTGACGCCGTCCGACGCGCCGGCGCGCACGTTCGACAGCTTCGAGTGCGCCATACACGCCCTCGCCCCATCCTGCGAGTACTGCGGCATCAGGGTGATCGGGCACGGCGTCGAGGCCGAAGGCCGCTTCTTCTGCTGCGCCCACTGCGCGAGCATGGCCGGGGTCGAAGGGGTCACCGATCGCGCCTGAGCGAGATCCCGTCTAGCGGGCGGGCACCTCTGGCTCGGGCAGGCGACCCATGACGGCGCGGAGGCCGAAGTCGCCCGGCAAGTCGGAGGAGAAGCGCCGGAAGCCCAGGGTCTTGCGCGCGTCGATCCTGACCTCGCGCCCGGCCAGGTGCGGGAAGATGGCACGGGCGGCGTAGATGGGGTCGTCACCCTTCAAACGTACGAGCCCCTTGCGCCGCCGGGCACTCTCCTCGGGCGTCGCGTAGAGGCTCGACTCCCCGGCACCGGCGCAACACATCGCCAGCCGGTACCAGTCGAGGACGAGCGCCTCGCCGGGACGCAACAGATCTCGCGCCGCCGGTGTCAGCCTTACGCTGAAAGAGTAACGGTCCACGCCACGATTCTACCAATTAAAAGTGTCTCCCTAAACCGAGCGTCGTCCCCGCTCTTCCTGACACCTGAAACCTGATGCCTGAAACCTCCTAAACCCTCTGGGCGTTCCGGATAAAGCGATAAGGATAGGTATCCTCCGGGGCGCCCGCTTCGGAGAGACGGCGCACCTGGTCTTCATCGAGCTCCCAGCCGGCGGCTCCGAGGTTGTCCTCCAGTTGTTCGACGGTGCGCGCGCCGATGATGGGGGCCGTTACAGCAGGTTGGCAGAGCAGCCAGTTCAGGGAGATCTGGGCGTAGGACCTGCCGGTAGCCTCGCTTATCTCGCCAACGACGTCCAGGACGTTCCAGTTGCGTTCGGTGGCGCGGCGGTCCCAGTACTCCTCCTGCTCCTCCTCGGCGCCGGCGATGCGGGAGTCCTCCGGCGGGCGGGCGTCGCGGCGGTACTTGCCCGAGAGGAAGCCGCCGCCCAGAGGGCTCCAGGGGATGACGCCAAGGCCCTCCTCCAGGCAGGCCGGCAGTATCTCGTACTCGACGTTGCGCTCGACCAGGGAGTACTGCGGCTGCAGGCACACGAACCTCTCGAAGCCCAACGCGTCGCTGAGGCCCACGCTCTTCATGATCTGCCACCCTGTAAAGTTCGAGACCCCGATGTAGCGGACCTTGCCAGCCCGCACGAGGTCCGAGAGGGCGCCCAGCGTCTCCTCCAGTGGCGTCGCCTCGTCCCAGCAGTGGACCTGGTAGAGGTCTATGTAGTCCGTGCCGAGGCGTCTCAGGCTGTCCTCGCAGCCCCTGACCACGTGCTTGCGGGAGAGGCCGACGTCGTTCGGGCCTTCGCCCATCGGGAAGCGGACC
>JALZNL010000355.1 GCA_030857715.1 Actinomycetota bacterium
CGGTGGCGGAGGGCGCGGGCGTAGAGGAGGAGGGCCGGGGAGAGGATGAGGGAGGCGACCGTGAGGGCGGTGCGGACGCCGGCGAGGTTGCCTATCGCCCCGATCACGGGCCCGGCGGAGGCCTCGCCGAAGGCGCCGGCCTGGCTGCCCATCGAGAGCACGGTCGCCCGCACCCGGGGTTCGAGCCCCTCGTTGAGCCACGTCAGGTAGAGCGGCTCGGCTAGGGTCCGGGCGAGGCTCGCGAACCAGAACGCCGCCAAGGCCAGCGCGAAGCTTCCGGCCAGGGCGAAGGAGAGCATCCCAACGATGGTGCAGGCGTTGAGGACGAGCAGCAGGCGCGCGGCCACGGAGGCGTCACCCACGTTCAGCCTTCGGCCGACGACCTCGGCGGCGAGGTAGCTCAGGATCAGGGCCCCCGCGTTTATGATCCCGAACCAGACCACGGAATCTAAAGAGCCCAGAGAAGGGAGCCCGAGCCCATCCAGGAAGTGCTTCGGGTAGAGGCGGTCGAAGCCCTCCTCGGACATCCCGGTAAAGACGGCGACGGAGAGCAGGATCAGGAGCACCGGCCGCGCCCGCACGAGCCGAACCCCGCCCCGCGCCGTGGCCCGGACTTGCTGAAAAGACGAACGCCCCTCGCGCGGAGAGGGCCTGAAGTTTCGCTCCGGCATCACGAAAAAAAGCGCGACGCCGAGCCCGACGGTCAGGAAGCCGCCGATCAGGAGCGGCAGGTTCAGGGCGTAGGTGGCGAGGGCCACGCTGAGGATCACGCCGAGGAGGGAGCCCGCGTAGTCGGCCTGCTCGCCGCGCAGGTAGACCCGGCCCAGGTCCCGTTCAGGTGCCTCGTCCGCGATCCAGGCCTCCAAAGCCCCGCTGATGAACGTGTACCCCACCCCCCAAACCGCCTGCGCCGCCAGCACCACCCAGAAGGCAGGGATCGCGCCTTCGAGCGCGAAGCCCGATCCCATCAGCAAGAAGCCTATGATGACGGACCGCCGCCGGCCGAACGTATCCGCGAGCACCCCGGTCGGCACCTCGAAGACGAGGACCGCCACCTCGAGCGCCGTGCCTAGCAGCACGAGCCGCAACGGGTCGAGGCCCACCTCCTCGATCCTGTACACTGAAGCCACGGTCGCCCACAACATAAAAAAGAGCGCGAACGCCCCCTTGATGCCGAGGTACACCGGGTAAGGTCTCAAACTGGTCATGAAGATCCCGCTTCCTCAACACGCGCTTCGCTCTACCGCGGACCGCTATCCGGGGGCGGGCGCGTAGTCTTACAGGCCTGCAAGCGCCGCGATCCACATGGCGACGAGACGTTAGACCGTCGGGAAAGGACGCTACTAAAGTACAGCGGAGCGAACAGGGATCATCGGGTCACCGTCTTGTCGTCGCCCGCCGTCTAGAGAGGGATTAGCACCCGACCATCGTACCCCGGTCGCGGGAACAGCGTCAAGACGGGTTTCAGGCATCAGGTTACAGGCATCCCGGACGGTCCGTGTTCGGATCCAAAGAGCCTCGGCACGACGGGACAATCCCTCACGGCACACAGGATTCCAAACAAAACCTCAAAACCTGCAGCCTGAAATCTCTACCGAAACATATCCCTTTCGGGCGGCATGAGCAGGTCCTGCCCGGTGCCGGCGTCCCTACCGTAGGCGTAGCCGCGGACGATGGCGATGGGGACGCCGTCTGTCTTGCCCATCACGAGCTCGGCGGCGGCGGCGAGCTCGTCGGCGACAGCCAGGACGCTCGCCTCCATCGGGTAGCCGTGCGGGTCGTTCCGGCCGCGGTAGTCCGCCAGCGGGTTCATGCCCGAGACGCCGATGGCGACGTCCGTTATGCCGAAGCGCCACGCCCGCCCGAAGGAGTCCGAGACGACGACGGGCGCCTCGACGCCGAGTCGTTCGAGCAGGGCTTCGCGGAGCCGCGCCGCGCTCCTGTCCGGGTCCACGGGCAGGAGGCAGACCATGTCCTCGCCGGGGACGTTGGAGGCGTCCACGCCGGCGTTGGCGCAGACAAAGCCGTGGCGGGTCTCGGAGATGACGACGCCGCGATCCATCCGGACGACGCGGCGGCTCTCGCGGAGGACCACCTCGATCTGGCGCGGGTCCTTGCCCCACCGGGCCGCGTACTCCTTCGCCAGCGCGGAGGGCTCGACGGTCCGCAGGTCCACGAGACGGCCCTCGGCCTTGCTCATGATCTTGTGCGTGACCACGAGCACGTCCCCGGAACGTAAAACGTCTTCGACGGCCCCCGCGACGAGCGTTTCAAGGTCGTCGCCCGGGCGGACCTCGGGGAAGCCCTCGACGGGTATGAGCTCGATCCCCTTCACGCCCCCCCGGTCTCCTCTTCCCTGTACTTCGCCAGGTCTCCGGCCGTGTCCAGGTCGAAGGAGATGTGCAGGTTCTCGCAGATCCGCGCCTCGGCGTCGCGGTCGCGGGCGGCGCGGAGGTGCGACTCGAAGCTGTCCGGGCCGAAGAGGAAGGGCAGGGCGTCCGGCGGCCTGAGGAGGAGGGCGTTCGTGCCGGAGCGGGCGCCGTCAGGCGAGATGATGACCGGCGCCCCGACGGCGGCCTCGTCCAGTACGGCGCGGACGTCTTCCGCCTCGATCAGGGGCAGGTCCGCCGGAAGGACGAGCAGGGCCGACGCGCCGTTCTCCGTCGCCCACAGACGTCCCTCTTCCAGGGCCGGGTCCAGCCCACGGCTCTTCTGCACCAGCGGGGTGGCGCCCCGCCTGATAGCCTCGTTCAGCACTATCGGGTCAGGGCTGACCACGCCGACCGCGTCAACCCCGGCCTCCAGCACCCGCGAGACGACGCGGCCCATCATGTACAGCGTGAGGCTGGCGCGGGCGGCGGGGTCGAGCACCGGCGCCAGCCGGCTCTTGGTGCCGCGCAGGTCCTTTACCGGGACGACCGCGTAGACGCCCCCTCCGGCGTCCGTCATGCCCCCAGCCCGGCGCCGAATTCCAGGACCTCCCGCGCGAGGCGCTCGCGGTCCGGCGGGTCGTGCATCACGGCGTCCGTAGCAAGGACGCGCATCCCCAACCTTTCGATATCCCCCCTCTGCCCCTCGTCGGCCCTATCTACGACCATGCCGTCGAGGATGCCTTCGTAGAGGGCGGCCACGCCCGCGGAGGAGACCTCGTGGCCCAGGGATTGGAGCATCCTGTCCGCAGGTCCTTTCAGGGCCTTGCCGCCCACGATCGGGCTGACGGCCACCTTCGGCGCGGGGGCCGCCGCGAGCGCCTCGCGCATCCCGGGTACAGACAGGATCGGCCCGAGGCTCACCACCGGGTTCGACGGGCAGAACACGATGACGTCGGCCCCCGAGACGGCCTCCAGAACGGCCTCGGTGGGCCTGGCGTCCTCTATCCCCCCGAGATCTACGCCGAGGACCTCGTCCCTCTGGCGCCGGCGCACGAAGTACTCCTGGAACTCCAGCAGGCCCGCCGGCGTCTTGAGCACCGTGGAGACCTTCTCGTCGCACATCGGGAAGATCCCGCCCGGGACGCCCAGGGCGCGTGCGAGACCAGCCGTGATCCCGGTCAGCGTCTCCCCCGCCCGGAGCTTCTGTGTTCTTAGAACGTGCGTCGCGAGGTCCTTATCCCCGAGCTTGAACCAGGCGTCCTCGCCATAGCCGGAGAGCATCTGGAGAAAAGCGA
>JALZNL010000356.1 GCA_030857715.1 Actinomycetota bacterium
CCGTCAAGCTGCACCGAGAACGATACTGATGGCGAATTCATCAGGGCGGGCGCATACTTACCTCCACGCTCAAAACCTGGCTTCTCTCGGAGGTTTCCGCCATGTGCCTGCATCCCCGCTCTGTAGATCTCGTGCCCGAGGAGACCGCCCGAGTCGCCAGGGCCGCCTTTCCAAAGGGGACGGTCTACATGACCATGAAGGACACACTCGGCGAGATGTTCGAGGACGAGGACTTCGCCCACCTGTTCCCTTCACGTGGGCAGCCCGCGATGGCGCCCTGGAGGCTGGCGTTGGTCACCATCATGCAGTTCGCCGAGGGGCTCTCCGACCGGCAGGCCGCCGATGCCGTCCGAGCCCGCATCGACTGTAAATACGCCCTTTCGCTCGAACTCGATGACCCTGGCTTCGACGCCTCGGTGCTCTCGGAGTTTCGCACGCGCTTACTGGAGGGCGGCTCGGAGAGGCTGCTTTTCGACCACATGCTCGATCGTTTCCGCGAGATGGGACTGGTAAAGGCCAGGGGCAAGCAGCGCACCGACTCCACCCGCATCCTGGCCGTCGTCCGCGGGCTCAACCGCCTGGAGCTGGTAGGCGAGACCATGCGTCACGCCCTGGATGTCCTCTCCACTGTAGCCCCGGAATGGCTCCGCGAGCGCGTTCGTGAGGAGTGGACGCAGCGTTACGTGCGCAGGCTCGACGACCACCGGCTGCCCAGGAGCAAGGAAGCTCGCCAGGACGAGGGTGAAAAGATAGGCGCCGATGGTCGCGAGCTGCTGGATGTCATCTACTCCGAAGAAGCACCCGCCTGGCTGCGGGAGGTTCCGGCGGTGGAGACCTTGAGGCGAGTGTGGCTACAGAACTTCTTCCACGACCAGGACGCCAACGTGAAGTGGCGCACCTCGGAGATAGGCATACCCCCCTCGACTAGGTTCGTCGGTTCCCCATTCGATCTGGATTGTCGCTACGCCAGAAAGTTCACCACCTCTTGGGTCGGCTACCGGGTCCATATAACCGAGACCTGCGAAGAGAGCCTGCCGAACATCATTACCGACGTCCAGACTGCCCCAGGCCCGGTGGCAGATGGCGACGCCACCCCGATCATCCACGAGGCACTAAAGAAGAAGGATCTGCTCCCGGAAACCCAGTTGGTGGACACCGGATATCTTGATGCCGAGCTTCTAGCCGAGAGCAAGAAAAACTACGGTGTGGATCTTTACGGACCTACCCGCCCCGACAACAAGTGGCAGGCCCGCGAAAAGACGGGCTTCGACGCTGCTGCTTTTTCGATAGATTGGGACAACGAGGTGGCGACCTGTCCCGAGGGCAAAAAGAGCCTGAGTTGGACTCCGGCCATAGACAGGCAGGACACCAAGGTGATGAAGATAAAATTCTCGGGCAAGGACTGCATGCCGTGCCCGAGCCGAGATTTGTGTATCCGCTCGGTCAAGGATTACAAGAGAAGGGCCATCTCCATCAGGAGACCCAGGGAGCACCACGAGGCTCTGCAAAGGGCCCGTGAGCGCGAAGAGACGGCCGAATTCAAGGCCGAGTACACCAGGCGCGCCGGGATAGAGGGCACCGTTTCAAGGGCGGTACGCACCTGCGAGGTACGACGCTCCAGGTATGTTGGACTGGACAAAACCCATCTGCACCATCTCCTGAGTGCCACGTCCTTGAGCTTTCTGCGGGTGGGAGAGTGGCTGATGGGGATACCCAAGGCTACCACCAGGCGCTCGCCGTTCGCCAGGCTGATGGCCGGTCCCGTCGCTGCGTGACGAATTCGCCATCAGTATCGAGAACGACGGAGAGCCACTTTCTCGGACGAGCATACGGACTCCTTCGGAATGCCGCAGCCGACCTTCGAGTGGATTCTGCACGACGAAGACCGTCGGAAACAGCATCGGATGATGGCGGACATGCTGCGAGCGGCCAACGCGCTCGGAGGCTTCCTGCCCGGCTCCGAGCCGCAATTCGTCGCGCCGGGACTGCCGCTTCACACCACCGGCACCGTTCGCATGGGCACGAGCCCCGACGACAGCGTGGTCGACGAAAACTCGCGGGTGTGGGGTATCGAGAACCTGTACCTGGGCGGCAACGGCCTCATTCCGCGCGGTTCGGCGAGCAACCCGACCCTGACCAGCGTCGCGATGGCCGTGAGAGCCGCCGAGCGGATCATCGGCAAAGACGAGAGAGTCTAGCCGTGTTCGACAGAGACAAGGTACGGTTGGGGATCACGCCTACCGGCTGGACGAACGACGACATGCCGGGGGTCGGGGACGACATCGCTTTCGAGCAGTGCGTCAGCGAGATGGCGCTGGCCGGCTTCGAAGGTTGCAGCGTCGGCCACAAGTTCCCGAAGGACCCCAAAGTCTTGAAGGCCGCGTTGGAGCTCCGCGGCCTACGGGTCTCGGAGCCGTGGGCGAGCACGTATTTCACGGTCGCGGAGATGGAGGACCGGACGGTCGAGAGCTTCCGCCAGCAGATGGCCTTTATCAAAGAGATGGGCGGCTCCGACGTGGTTGTAGCGGAGCTCGGCCAGGCTGTGCACCAGCAGCCGGTCTTCGTGCTCGCCAACAAGCCGGTCTTCTCGGACGAGCAGTGGGGACGCATGACCGGGGGGTTGAATCGCCTCGGTCGGATGGCGGCCGATGAGGGCATGCGGCTCTGCTATCACCACCACATGGGCACCGGCGTGCAGACGCGGGCCGAGGTGGACCGCCTGATGAACGAGACCGACCCCGAGGTGGTTCACCTGCTTTTGGATACCGGCCATCTGTACTGGGCGGGCGATGATCCCCTCGACATGGCGCGCGCATACGCGGGCCGCATCAAACACGTCCACCTCAAGGACATCCGCAAGGATATCCTCGACCGCTGCACCGAACGCAAGCTGAGCTTCCTTGAGTCCATGCTCGAAGGCGCGTTCACCGTGCCGGGCGACGGGGTCATCGATTTCGCCCCGATCTTCGGCGCGCTCGCGGACGCCGGGTACGAGGGCTGGCTGATGGTCGAGGCCGAGCAGGACCCGCGCAAGGCGAACCCACTCGAGTACGCCAAGAAAGCGCGTGCCCACCTGCGCGAAATGATCGGCTTCTAGAGAGATGAGACCCGTCGAGTTGAACAAGTCCGGCCTGTCGGCCGCCATAGATCCGCGCGGCGCCCAGATGACCTCGTTCCGAACCGCCGGGGGCCAGGAACTTATCTGGCAAGGAGACCCGGAATACTGGCCGGATCACGCGCCGATCCTGTTCCCGATCATCGGCCAGATGCCGGACGGCTACATCCGCCACGCCGGGCGAACCTACCCCATGCCGCCCCACGGTTTCGCCCACGGCATGGACTTCGCCGTCTCCAGGCAAACGGAGTCGAGCTGCGTCTTCGAGCTGCGGGACGGCGAGGCGACGCGCGAACACTACCCGTTCGCGTTTACCCTGCGCATCGGATTCGAGCTGTCAGACGAAGCCCTGCTTATCGTCGCAACGGTCGAGAACCCGAACGACGAGCCGATGCCCGCCGACTTCGGCTTCCATCCAGGCTTCAACTGGCCCCTGACGCCCGGACGCGAAAAGGACGAGTACGCCATCGTCTTCGGGCGGGACGAGCCGGCCCCGATCCGCCGCGGCACCGGCGACCCTGTGATGCTGTTCCCGGAGGGCG
>JALZNL010000357.1 GCA_030857715.1 Actinomycetota bacterium
TCCTGACGTTGGCCGCCTCCCAGCCGCCGCCGCCGATCCCGAGCCCGGCGAGGGCGTGGGAGGGCCCGAGGCCGCAGATCTCGGTGTACGTCGCGAACCCGATGCCGAGCTGGACGGGGTCGTTCGCCTCCCGCCTGCGGCGTTGCTCCTCGCGCAGACCCTCGTAGTCGGCGAGCTCTATCGCCCGGTCGAGAGCCGCCTGCAGGTTGAAGGAGTCGTACTGCAGGCCCGCCGGGTTGGCCGTCGGCTCGTCGAACGGCTCGTAGAAGTTCCTGCGCCGGATCTCGGCGGGGTCCATGTCGAGCTCGCGGGCCAGGGAATCCATGGCCCTCTCGATGGCGTAGCAGGCCTCGGGGCGTCCGGCGCCGCGGTAGGCGTCAGTCGGCGTCAGGTTGGTGAAGACGCCCTTGATCTCGATGGAGAACGCATCAAAGGTGTAGACGCCGGGGAACATCGCCGCCCCGCTGACCGCGATGACCGGGGTCAGGAGCTGGAGGTAGGCGCCCATGTCGTCGAGAAGCTTTACCCTCATCCCGAGGATCTTGCCGTCCGAGTTCGCGGCGAGCTCGATGTCCTGAATCTGGCCGCGGCCGTGGATGGTCGCCTGATAGTTCTCCGAGCGATCCTCGACGTACTTGACGGGCACGCCGAGCCTCTTGGCCAGCACGACGGCCATGATCTCCTCGCGGTAGATGTTCAGCTTGGAGCCGAACCCGCCCCCCACGTCGGGGGCCACCACCCTGATCTGGTTCTCGGGTATACCGGTCGACAAGGAGAGCACGATCTTGGCGAGGTGGGGCACCTGGGTGGACGTGTAGATGACGTACCCTCCGTGCCCGGGGTCAGGGTATGCGACCATCGCCCGCGGCTCGATGGCGGTCGGGAGCAAACGCTGCTGGATGTAGCGCTCCTTGATGACCACGTTGGCCCGCTCGAAGGCCTCGTCGGTGTCCCCCTGCCCCTGCACCTCGGGTCCCCGTATCTCCGCGCCCGCGTCCCCCGGATCGTCCGTCCGGTCGAAGAGCTCGTCGGTGTTCCCGACGTTCGCCGTGTAGGTGAAGCACTCGTTGGTCCCGAAGTCCTCGTGCACCAGCGGGGAGCCCTCCTCGAGGGCGTCCTCCATGTTCACGATCGCCGGGAGGGGCTCGTAGTCCACCTCGATAAACTCGAGGGCGTCCTGGGCGGCGTAGCGGTCGCTCGCCACCACCACGGCCACCACGTCGCCCACGTGACGCACCTCGTCCGTGACGATGGGCGGGAAGAACGGGGTCTTCTGTTCCTCGGAGACCACCGCCGCGCACGGCACGCCGCCAGGCCACTCCTCCGCGAGGTCGGCGCCCGTGAAGGCCGCGACGACGCCGGGCCTCTCCAGGGCGGCCGAGACGTCCAGCTTCGTAACCTTCGCGCGGGCGAAGGGGCTCCTGAGCATGGACATGTGAACCATGCCTGGCAGCTTGATGTTGTCGGTCCAGTTGGCTTTCCCGGTTACGAGGTTCGGGTCCTCCTTGCGAAGCAGCCCGCCCCCCATGTATCGTTCCGGTGCCTGGGTCACTCCAGCGCCTCCTTCTAGCTTGTCTGGCCGGCGGCCTGCTGCACGGCCTTGACGATGTTTTCATAACCGGTGCAGCGGCAGTAGTTGCCCTCCAGGGCCTCCCGGATGTCCTCTTCGTTCGGGTTCGGGTTCTCCTTGAGGTAGCTGACGGAGGCCAGGATCATGCCAGGCGTGCAGTACCCGCACTGCAAGGCGTGCTGCTCGTGGAACGCCGTCTGCATGGGATGCCAATCGCCGTTGGTCTGCAGGCCCTGAACCGTCGTGATCTCGTGCCCATCAGCCTGCACCGCGAAGAGCGTGCAAGACTTGACGGACTCCCCATTCAACAACACGGTACATGCCCCGCAGTTGGAGGTGTTGCACCCGACCATGGTCCCCGTCAGGTTCAGCCCCTCACGCAAATAATGCACCAGGAGCAACCGAGGCTCGACCTCGTGCTCGTAGGTGACGCCGTTTACGCTTACCTGAATCCTTCGCACTTATTTTCCTTTCCCTACGAATTCCCCGCACCCAAAGATGGACGCCGCCTGATCAAGAGCAGTCTCCCCTACCGCCACCGGACCGCCGTCAACCGGGTCACATACAGCACATTTCCCCTGCCGTATAAGGCGATTCTATGCCCTTTTCCCCTTTCCTTCCGAAGTGCGGGCAGTGTAACATAGGCCGCTTTCTCCGCGCTCGAAACCGCGTCGCGCGGCCCACGAGCCACCCCGTCATTCTGAACCGTAACATTGTAGTAACAGTTCCGCAACGACGCATCTCCGGGACAGAACAGAGAGGTGGCGTTATCATCGACTGTACTGGATTTCAGAGTCGAAAGGGGTAGCAGATGGCCGAACGTACGGTGCTCAAGGAAGATCTCCGGGCCGAGGCGGGGAGGCTCGTGGCCTCTGACGGACCGGACGAGGAGGTCCTTAACGAGGTGGTGCGGCTGGTGCACGAGGCGCACCCGTCCTGGGACTGGAGCGGCATCTACCTGATGAAGAGCGGGGTGCTGGTGCTCGGGCCCAGGACCGCGCCCGCGGACCACGACAGGATCGAGGTCGGGGAGGGCGTCTGCGGCACGGCGGTCTCCGAGGATAGGAACCAGGTCGTCGAGGACGTGCGTGAGGTCGAGAACTATTTGGCGTGCTCCATCAACACCCGCTCGGAGATAGTCGTCCTGATCCGGCACGAGGGCAAAATAGTCGGCCAGTTCGACATCGACTCCGACACGGTCGGCGCGTTTACTTCGGAAGACGAAACACTGCTGGAGGAGCTCGCCGAGACCGTCGCCCCGCGCGTCGCGTCGCTGGCCGACGCCTAACCGACCAGGATCTTCTCCAGCGCCGACCGCATCTCTTGCGGAAGAGCAGTCGCTTTGCGGCCCTCGCGTTCGACGTATACGTGGACGAAGTGGCCCTGGGCGGCGGCGGTCTCGGCGTCGTTTCGGAAGAGCCCGATCTCGTACCGCACGCTGCTGCGTCCCAGCCGCGCGACGCGCAGGCCCGCGTGGACCGTGTCAGGGAAGGTGATGGGCTCGAAGTACCGGCACTGGGTCTCGACGACGAGGCCGATGACCGGGCTCCCCCCGATGTCCAGGACGCCGGTCCGGATCAGGTACTCGTTCACGACCGTGTCGAAATAAGAGTAGTAGACGACGTTGTTGACGTGCCCGTAGACGTCGTTGTCCATCCAGCGCGTCGCTATGGTCAGAGAGTGCGGGTAGCGGTCCCGCGTCTCCGGCGCCTCCCTGATCGCATCCCGACCCGCCTCTCCCAACGCCGCTCCTGACCCTCCGCTTGCGAACCCGGCCCATCCTACGGCATTATGGCGCGGTTCTCGTGCGGCGCTAGACGCCGAGCTCGACGGGGTTCGCGGAGAGCTCGTTGTAGTGCTGGTAGCGCTCGGGGTGGAAGAACGCTTCGACGACCTCGGCCGGTTCTTCGCCGGTGACGCAGGTGATGCGCCGGATCTTCAGGATCGGAACTCCGGCCGTTATCTCCAGCAAGCCCGCCACGTCCGGCTCGGCGGTCGCGGCCCCGATCCACTGCCGCGCGTGCTCGATCCGGCACCCGGTCCTCTCCTCCAGGAGCCTGCTCAGGGAGACGGTCCCGTAGTCCGC
>JALZNL010000358.1 GCA_030857715.1 Actinomycetota bacterium
TCTTCACGCGCGACCTGACGCGGGGCTTACGCTTCGCCGAGGCGGTGCGAACCGGATGGGTCAACATAAACGCCTCCTCCAACCACTGGGAGAGTCATCTTCCCTTTGGCGGGAGAGCCGGGTCCCTATCCGGCGTGGGACGCGTCGGGGGGCGCTACGCGATGGAGACGTTCACCGAGTTCAAGACCGTCATCCTGAACCTGGGCTGACGTGAAACGGGATGCTCTCCACGCGCTGCAAACCGGAAACATTCCGGCGGTCGCCGGAGGTGATCCGAGGTCTGATCCGAGGACTCCACGGCGTCCCGGTCCCCACGAGAGCGCGAATCCCGACACGAGCCGCACCTTGTGCCGACGGATCACTCCCCGCGTGGGCGTGAACGTGTTAGAGCGCCAAGGGAACCTAAAGGATAGTCATGGACTGTGGTCGCCACGACGGGAAGGCGCACGCCCTTGACTCGTATACGCACGTATGTTACTAGTGCCACATAGAGAAAAGATATGCGCGATACGCAACGAAAAAGACCGACGACGGGCCCCGATTGGCAGAAGAGGGCGGTGTCGGGGCGGACGGAGGTTTAGCGGTGGAGGATAGGGCGGGCGTCGTGGTCATCGGGGCCGGCATCGTCGGGTGCAGCGCCGCCGCGCATCTGGCGGGGCTCGGGTGGCGGGACGTTATGGTCCTGGATCAGGGCCCGCTTTTCGAGGCGGGCGGGTCGACCTCGCATGCCCCTGGGCTCGTCTTCCAGACCAACCCGTCGAAGACGATGACGGAGCTCGCGGCCTACGGCGTAAAGCGGTACTCGGAGCTGGAGTCCGACGGCAAGCCCTGTTTCTACCCCGTGGGGAGCATCGAGGTCGCGACGACGCCGGAGCGTTGGACGGACCTGAAGAGGAAGCACGGGATAGCGACCTCCTGGGGCGTCGAGTCGGAGTTGCTCTCGCCCGGGGAGTGCGTCGAGAAGAGCCCGCTCTTGGACCTGGGGGAGATCCGGGGCGGCTTCTACGTGCCCTCGGACGGGCTCGCGAAGGGCGTGAGGGTGGGCGAGGCGATGGCCCGGGAGGCCAGGTCGCACGGCGTGAAGTTCTACGGCGAGACCGAGGTGACGGGGATAGAGGTCCGAGACGGGCGCGTCGTGGCGGTCGAGACCTCGCGCGGGCGGATAGAGACCGCGTACGTCCTGAGTTGTGCCGGGATGTGGGGGCCGCGAATCGGACGGATGGCGGGGGCCTTCGTGCCGCTCCTGACGCCGATGCAGCACCAGTACGCCTGGACCACGCCGGTGCCGGGGTTGGAGCCGGTCTCCGAGGAGGCTGACCACGTGATCGTCAGGCACCAGGACAACTCCATGTACTTCCGCCAGCATGGGGAGCGGTACGGGATCGGCTCCTACAGGCACCGCTCGATGCCCGTCTCGCCGGACGAGATCCCCAGGGAACACGGGCCCGACCGGGAGATGCCCTCGCTCATGGAGTTCACGCCCGGGGATTTCGAAGGACCGTGGGAAGAGTCGCGGAGGCTGCTGCCCGCGCTGCGGGGGACGCAGATAGAGCGGGGCATAAACGGGCTCTTCTCCTTCTCGCCGGACGGCGGGTCACTGCTCGGCGAATCCAGGGAAGTGCGCGGCTTCTGGATGGCGGAGGCCGTATGGGTCACCCACGCGGCGGGCGCGGCGAGGATGATAGCCGAGTGGATGACCGACGGCGCCCCGAGCATCGACCCGAGCGGTCTCGACGTCCACCGCTTCGACGAGTTCCAGAAGAGCCCCTCATACGTGCTCGCGCGCAGTTCGCAGTCCTTCCAGGAGGTCTACGACATCATCCATCCCCAGCAGCCCATGGAGGAGCCACGCCCCCTGCGGACGAGTCCCTTCTACTTCCGCCAGAGGGAGCTGGACGCGTACTTCCTGGAGGCCTCCGGCTGGGAACGCCCGCAGTGGTACGGGGCCAACGACTCGCTGCTCGCCGACTACGACGTCCCCGAGATGGAGGAGTGGGCCGGGCGCTACTGGTCGCCCATCGTCGGGGCCGAGCATCTCGCCACCCGCGAGAGGGTGGCCCTCTTCGACATGGCCTCGCTAAAGAAGGCCGAGGTCACCGGCCCGGGCGCGCTCGAGTTCCTCCAGGGGATCAACACCAACCAGCTCGACAAGCCCGTGGGCAGCGTCACCTATACCTTGATGCTCGACGGTAAGGCCGGTGTGAGGAGCGACATCACCGTCGCGCGGCTCGGAGAGACCCACTTCCAGCTCGGCCTCAACGGGCAGAGGGACATCGAGTGGATGGAACGTCACCTGCCGGCCGACGGCTCCGTGCAGGTGCGGGACATCTCGGGCGGGACCTGCTGCGTCGGGGTCTGGGGGCCGCAGGCCCGGGAGCTCGTGCAGGAGTTGAGCCTCGACGACCTCTCCAACGAGGCGTTCGGGTTCTTCAAGGCCAGGCGCATCTACGTCGGCGAGGTGCCCGTCGTGGCGCTGAGGGTTTCCTATGTGGGCGAGCTCGGGTGGGAGCTCTACGCTTCGGCGGACCTGGGCTTGAGGCTCTGGGATCTCCTCTACGGGGCGGGAAGGTCGCTCGGTGTGATCGCCGCCGGCCGCGGCGCGTTCACCGGCCTCAGGCTGGAGAAAGGCTACCGGTCGTGGGGTGCTGATATGACCGCCGAGTACGATCCCTACGAGGCCGGTCTCGGCTTCGCGGTGAAGCCGGACAAGGGAGATTTCGTCGGCAGGGAGGCCCTGATGCGTCGCAGGGAGGAAGGCCCGCGGCGCCGGCTCACTTGCCTCATCCTCGAGGACCCGAGGGTGGTGGTCGTGGGCGGCGAGCCCGTCTACTCAGAAGGCGCGCCCGTCGGCTACGTCACCAGCGCGGCCTACGGGTACTCCATCGGGCAGAGCATCGCCTACGCCTGGCTGCCGCCGGGGCTCTCAGAAGAGGGGGCGAAGGTCGAGGTCGCGTACTTCGGCAAACGCCACGGCGCGACGGTGGCCGAGGAGCCGCTCTTCGACCCGGCGATGAAGCGGATGCGGGGCTGAGGGGGATGGTGATCCGGACCCGTCAACCAGGCCAGGGTCGAGCCGTCACCGCCGACGTTGGTGGAAGCCACCTCTGCCAGTACACAAGCGAGCATCTCCGAAACACGAGGGAGGGATAGATGCGACGAAGTAGCTGAGACCCTGGTAGTTGAAGCGTACGAGCGGTCTTTGATGCGAGGGCCGCGGAGAAATCAGGAAAGGAGACACCCGCGATGGCGGTAAACGACAACCCGGGTATCCTGCAGTACACGAGGATATTCAAGTCCCCGTACTTCTACGGCTCGCGCCGGCACGGGGTTCAGAAGTACAGCGTCTACAACCACCACTACCACCCGCGGTATTACAGGGACCCGGTGGAGGAATACTGGCAGCTCCTCGACGGCGTCACGATGTGGGACGTCGGCGGGGCCGAGCGGCAGGTCGAGATCACGGGCCCCGACGCCTTCGAGTTCACGAACATGCTCACCCCGCGCGACCTGAACAAGTGCGCCGTCGAGCAGTGCAAGTACGCCTTCATCACGAACGCCGAGGGCGGCATCATCAACGACCCGGTGCTCCTGCGCCTCGCCGAGAACCACTTCTGGCTCTCCCTGGCCGACAGCGACACGCTGCTCTGGGC
>JALZNL010000359.1 GCA_030857715.1 Actinomycetota bacterium
GCCACCATCTACGTCGGCCGCGCCGCCGAACGCGCCAAAAAAGCCGAAGAGGAGCGCGGCGGTCTCTTCGGCCGCTCGAAAGAGTAAGCGGTTCGCGTTCCGCGAATCGCGGCATCAGGTTTCAGGCATCAGGAAGATCCACGAGGAACCGGACGCACCGCGGGAAACCATCCCGTCCGACCAGAACCTATCCGATCCGCAAAACGCTGCAAGGCGGCGTCAGGCTCCAGTCCAAAACCTGATAGCTGAAACCTGATGCCTGAAACCGCGGCCCGAAGGGCCGCCTACTTAAAATCCTCCGGCGAGACGCGGTTCATCCAGTCCTTGAACTTGTCCACGACCTCGTCCTCCGGCGCATCCTCCATGGCCTCCTCGAACTCGACGCCGGCCTCCTGGATGACCTCATCTGAGGCGAAGATCTCGGCCCCCGAGCGGATCGCCAACGCTATGGCGTCGGAGGGGCGGGAGTCCACCTCGACGGTCCTGCCGTCGAGGTCGAGCCTGATGGTGGCGAAGAAGGTCTGGTCCCTGAGGGCCGTGACCGTGATGCGCTCCATCGAGGCGCCGAGCTCGTTGACGAGGTTCAGGGCCAAATCGTGGGTCAGGGGACGGACGAACTCCTGGTTCTGGAGCTTCATCAAGATCGAACGTGCCTCCGGCTGGCCGATCCAGATGGGCAGATAGCGGTTCTCGTCCTCGACCTTGAGGATGACTATCGGGCTGGAGGAAAAGAGGTCCATGTTCATGCCGTAGATGGACATCTTGGTGAAGCCGTCGGCGCTCACTGGCTATACGCTCCTCTCACTCCGCGAATCGCTCGCGGCGGATGTTCCGAGTCTGGCCGATTTTACTTCCCGCCCCCGACACCTGCAATCGGGTTGTCAGGGACGTGGGCGTGTTGTACATTATTCTGGCGTCGCGCGTCTGTCGCGTCGATTACTCCGGGCCTGTAGCTCAGGTGGTTAGAGCGCTTCTCTGATAAGGAAGAGGTCCCTGGTTCGAGTCCAGGCAGGCCCACCGAAGAAACCCCCGCAAAAGGCGATGTTTTGCCGGCACGTCGAGGGCATAGGCAGCCGCTCTTGCGGCCCTTTACTGCAACCGTACTGCAACCCGGGCGGATTGGCGGGCTCATGCCCCCCGCGCGGGGGACCGCGGCGGGACCCCAGCGGAGGCGATCATGGCACCCCGTGGGGGGACGAAGCATGCCCTCGGCGTGCCCGCGCGCGGCAGCCCGCCGTGACCGCCGCGCGAGGGTCGGTCGCCCACGAGAGCCGCCTCCATCTCCTCCGCCACCTCGACGAGGCCGGCAGGCTATCCTACGAATTGCCGGACCTCACGGAGACAGATCGCCAAACCTGCGCGGCGCACGTCTCGGCGCTCACGCGCATGCTGGCCTCCCGCGTCGCCGAGAGGGAGCACCCCGACCGCTAGGCCGGTCGGTCTCCGGTTGCGACCGCGCCGTCCGGAATCGTCGATGGCCGGCGGCGAGGGACGCCTGCGGCCCCGAGCCGCAGAGGACGGGGAGGCCGCCGAAGGAAGCGCCTCGATTGTGCAGGCGGGCCCAGGGTCTTCGTCAGGCTCAATCACCCCGGTTCGTGGGGCACCCCTTCCCGGAGGTTCGGATCCAGGATGTTGCACGGATCGCTCCGGCGGCGCCTATGGGGCGCTCCCTAGCGCCGCCTCCATCGCCCTCACGGTCTGGTCGCCCATGCTAGGCAGGAAGTGGGAGTAGGTGTCGAGCGTCATGGAGATCGTGGCGTGCCCGAGCAGCTCCTGGACGAGCTTCGGGTGGACGTTGCGCGTTAGCAGGAGGGTGGCGCAGGTGTGGCGGAGGTCGTGGAAGCAGATGCCCGCGAGCCCGGCCCGCCGGAGCAGGGGCTTGAAGGAGCGGTTGCGGAGGTTGGAGGGGTTGATGGGCGAGCCGGACTCCGTGGCGAACACGAGGCCGCCGGCACGGTAGGAGGGACCCGCGCGCTCGATCTCCTCCATCTGGCGCGCGAGGTGGGCCCTCAAGGCCCCCGCCGCGGCCCGGGTGAGCCTGACCTGGCGGCGGCTCTTCGGGGTCTTGAGTTCCCCGAGCGCCACCTTGCCGGCCTCGCGCACGAGGGCGCGGCGCAGCCGCAGGACGGGCTCCTCGCCGTCGAGGCTCACATCCTCCCACTTGAGGCCGAGCAGCTCCCCCTCCCGCATGCCGGTGTGGACGGCTAGGACGTAGAGGGCCTCGAGGCGGTCCGAGGCGGCGGCGCGGAGGAGGGCGCCCGCCTGCTCCGGGTCGAGGGGGCGGATCTCCTTGCGTGCCAGCCTCGGGGGACGGACGGAGTCGCAGACGTTGCGGTGGACCAGCCCGTCCATGACCGCCTGCTTCATGGCCTTGCTCAGCACGGCGTGCATCTTTCTCACCGTGGCGGCCGAGAGCCCCGCCTCCAGCTTCTCCCTGTAGAGGGCGCGCACGTGGACGGGGTTTATGTCCCTCAGCTTCAGGGCCCCGAGGAACGGGACCAGGTGCGGCTCGACCATGTACCTGTACGCCTCGTAGGTGCTTGTGCGCACGGTCCCCTTCACCGAGTCCTCGAGCCAGCGCTCCAGGTAGTCTCCCATCGTCAGCCTGCCGGCGTCGACGACGAAGCCGGTGTCGCGCTCGCCTATTGCCCTGGCCAGCTTCCTCGCCGCCTCCGTCCTGGTCTTCGCGTAGAGCGTCCTGCGCTCCCGCCCCCCGGTTCCGGACAGCACGTAGTACTGCGCCATCCACCCGCCGCCCGAACGCTTGCTGATCGATCCTTCGCCGTTCCCTCGCTTGGGCATCTTTCCTCCCTGGAGCCTTCGTGCTTGGCAGAAGCATACTCGCGGGATCGGGATTTCCATGCACCGGCGGTCGGGTTTTTTGTGGCGCTTCCAGCGCACCAGAAACTTCTTTTGTGGCACTTCCGGCGCACCAGAAAGAAATCACAGGGCGTGCACCACAAAAAAATAAGAAGTGCCACACACTATGTTGGGCAAGCTGTTTTGGGCAAATCCGGGCGTCTACAAACGCCCTGTGGAGCGCGAAGGGAGCAGGATCGTGGCATCTGGAGAAGCGAAGACATCGGGGGGGAGGGGCGAGGAACGGAGGCACGCGGGTGCTTCGGGGGGAGGGTACGTGACCCTGTCGGAGATGGCCCGGGCCCTCGGGATCGGGCAGAGCACCGCGTGGGACATCGTGGTCGTGCGGGGCGAGGTTCCTTACTACCGGTTCGGCGATCGGGCCATCCGGGTCTCCCTGGCGGACATCGAGGACTACGTGGCGCGCTGCCGGATGGCGTAGGGGCTCGTGGCGTTCCGTCGCGTTGGCCTCCTCGTGGGGCGCAAGCTGGCTACGCGGCCAACATGCGCCTCCCGATTCGACCTCTCGGCGCCCCGAGTTTGTCGATGTCCGGGGCCGGCTCTGCAGTTATTGGGTGCATGGTACCCGCGGCGGGTGCGCGGCGGGCCGACCGGCGCTAGAGTGGCCCCCACCGGAACAGCCACAGGAGGGTAGCGTGCCCGAGATAGAAGCCAACGGCATAAACATCAACTACAGGTTGGAGGGCGAGGGGGAAGAAACCGTCGTCCTGGTGAACGGGCTGGCCGACGACCTGGAGAGCTGGGCCTTCCAGATGGACGACCTCCTCG
>JALZNL010000360.1 GCA_030857715.1 Actinomycetota bacterium
GTGTAGGCCAGGGCACCGACGACCCGCCCTTCGTTCTTCAGGAGCTTCGTGACCGTGGTCTCCATGTAGACCTCGGCGTCGGTGGCGAGGGCCTTCTCCTGCATCGTCCGGATCAACTCGAGGCCCGTCCTGTCACCTACGTGCGCCAGCCGGCGATACGTATGCCCGCCGAAAGGCCGCTGGCTTATCTTGCCCTCGGGTGTGCGGTTGAACAGCGCCCCCCACTGCTCGAGCTCGTAGACCCTATCCGGCGACTCTTTGGCGTGGATCTCGGCCATCTGCCAGTTGTTGATGAACTTCCCGCTCTTCATCGTGTCGATAAAGTGCTGGCGCCACGAGTCGTCCGAGTCCACGTTCCCGAGCGCCGCCGCCATGCCGCCCTCGGCCATGACGGTGTGCGCCTTGCCGAGCAGGGACTTCGTCACGATCCCGACCGAGAGGCCTCGCTGCGTCGCCGAGACCGCCGCCCGCAGGCCGGCGCCGCCGGCGCCGATGATCAGGACGTCGTGCTCCCGAACCTCGTACTGCTCGCGAGAGCCGTTCTGGTGTCCGTCTCTCTGCAACTCCACCACCTACCCTATTATCTTGAAGTCGGTTATTACGCCCGTCTGCAGCAGCCTCATGTATAAATCCGTAGCAAGCAACGAGAAGAGGCTGTACCAGGCCCACTGCGGGTGGCGCAGGTTGAGCCTGCTAACGAAGTTGTAGGTCTTGCGCCGCGCGTTCCCCCCCCGAAGGCACGAGTAGCAATCCTTGTTGCCGCCGATGAGGTGCCGGAAAGAGTGGCACGAGAACGTGTAAGCCGAGAGGAGCACGATGTTCAAGAACCACAGCAGCGAACCGACGCTGATCTGGAACCCCTGCGCCCCGAACAGGGTCCTGAATGCCTCGTACCAGAGGAACAACACCACGATGATCGACGCGTACAGGAAGTACCTGTGGATGTTGTTCCACACGAAGAGCGCCCGCTCCCCCCTGTAACCCTCGGCCGCGTTCTTACCGGCCCAGAATCGATCCTTCTCCTGAACGTCAACCCGGCACGCCGGCGGGTCCCAGAAGAAAGCCCGATAATAAGCCTTGCGGTAGTAGTAACAGGTCGCCCTGAACCCGAGAGGTATCCACAACACCAGCATCGGCGCCGTGACGAAGCCCGGCATCCAGTTCGGCAACGGGACCTCGGGCGAGTAGAACGGGGACACGAACTGCCTGAACTCGCCGGGGAACAGGGCGATTATGACGAGAGAGTAGAGGCCGAAAAAGCTCAACACCAACACCACGGTCATCGGCTCGACCCACCACGGCAACCTCTTCCAAGCGGATGCTATCGCTGACAAGCTTGCTCTCCTGTCTAGATGCTTGTGCCTACTTGTAACTTAGGGCGTTTTCTCAGTGCGAGCAGTATAGAGGATCGGTCAACGGCGTTCTGTGAAAAGATTCGGAATAACGGTAGTTTGTTGGGACGGGATACGTGGGCTAGGATCGCTCGAAATACGCTTGCTCGATCGCCGTAAGCGCGCTGTAATTTGACCACATATCGGACTCTCCCAGATCGCAATCGGATCCTTCTTCCGAAATCAACAAACCACCGATAAGGCATCAGGTGTCAGGTTACAGGCTTCAGGGGTGCAACTCGGTTCCCGTACCGAAAAACGGCGGGTTCGCTGCACCCGGATGGTCGGCTTTAGGGCAGGGCATGTCCTCAACTCCTGAAACCTGATGCCTTTAACCTGAAACCTCTAAAGGCCGGGCCGTCCCGTAAGCCGGATTCTGCTTTATCCCGCCATCCATCTCCGAGGGCTTTCGCCCCGGGCTCCTTGCGGAGCTGCGCCTACCTGCCTGGAGACCAGACGTTTTTGGCTTGCTCGCACCGGTGGTTTACCTGGCCGGTCCCTTTCGGGATACCGCCGGTGGGCTCTTACCCCACCCTTTCACCCATCACCTGTGACCGGGAGACCCGATCCATCGGCTGGTCTGCTCTCTGTTGCACTTGACGTGGCGGGGGGCTTGCGACCCCCGCCCCTCGGGTTGTTGGCCCGAGCGGCCTCTGCTGCGAGTCCGGACTTTGCTCTACGGCCCGGGATCTCTCTCGGGTCGCAGCGACGGGTCGGACGGCCCGAACCCCGAAGGATTATACCCCAGGCGCTAGACGCCGGGCTTGGTGCGGAACCGGGCCTCCCCGTTGCGGCGGACGAGGACGATCCTGGTCGGGGTGAGGCGCAGCTCCACCCTCTGGGCGCCGTTCCAGCGCTTCTGCCAGCGGGGGTCGTCCTCGATGCCGGGGTCGAACCAGACGCCGGGGCCGTCTGTCTCGAGAACGCCTTCGTAGGCGGCGTAGTCTTCAGGGTCGCTCAGGATGGAGACGTTCCCGCGGCGGTAGATGGCGTTGCGCGAGCGGAAGGATTGGACGGAAGACGGGCTCGTGCCGAGGGCGCTCGCGATCCACTCGTCGCTCCTCCCCTCGTCGACCCAGCGCCGGATGTCATCCACGAATTTTCTGAGCGAGATCCGCTGGTTTATCCCCATGACCCACCGCCTTCTGTTTAACCGTTTAAGTGTACCAGCGTACATACATTGCCGAATTTTTTCCAGTATTTCACCGCCTGTGGTGTAGACTGGCGCCGTGGAAGACCTTCTGGACGTGATGGTGGTCTTGTTGCGGCTGGTGCCTATGATACTGGCCTTCTTTATCCCTGCCCTGATCGGGACCGTCATCTGGCGGGAGCGGGACGCCGGCTACAGGGTGCAAGCTTTCTTGTGGTTCACCGTCGGGTTCGCCCTCATGACCCTCCTCTACATCGTCCTCACCAGTTCCTCGGCGCCGCAGGTCGCCGCGACGCTCGGGCTGTCAGTCGTGCAGATCACCGCAGCCCTCGTCCTGGCACGCCTGACCGTCTACAAATTCGCGGACTGACCGAAGCGTCTGGAAGAACGCGGGCGTGGCTGCCGACGAAGACGACGGCTTCGGCCCCCGACAGCCCATCCACCACCTCTCGGGCGACGGAGAGAGCGCGGTCAGACGGGCGGCCCGGCGGCACGTCCGGGAGGCTTCAGCCGGCGTTCAGGGCTGACGCGACCTCCGGTTTGTCGGCGTTGAGGGCGTAGAGGTTCATGTTCGCCTTGGCGGCCTCGTAGGGCTTCTGGCGGACCTTGTCCAGGAAGTCGGCTTCGAGCATCGCGTTGATGACCTCGCCGATCTCGTCCCGGGAGAGCTCCAGCTCGCCGCGCTCGTCGAGCTCCCTGATGCTGGAGAAGATCTCCACGAACGACGCCGGCTGCTTTAGCGAGGCGACGCTCTGGCAGACCGTCTTGAGCTCGTAGGCGGTCAGGTCTTCGAGAAGGTCGAAGACCGGCTTCTCCGCCTGCCTGCCGTCCGTATTCCCGCGTCCCGTCTTGCCGTTGGTCCGGGCGGCGGGGGTGGCGGGCTGCTTTGCGGGGGTGTCCTCCTTCGGCTCCTCGGAGGCGAGGTCGGAATCCTGGACGTCCGGCACCTGCTCGTCGGGGAGGTAGACCTGCAGCTCCAGGTCCTGGTCCACGGTGTTCACGAGGTTGCGGCGCTCGGCCTCTACGACGAAGTCCTTGAACTTCTTGAAGCCGGCGTTGCGCTCGTCAAATGAGCCGAGCTGCACGATCATCTGCTGCT
>JALZNL010000361.1 GCA_030857715.1 Actinomycetota bacterium
CGGGCCACCGCGCCCACGAGCTGTCTGCCCGCGCCGTTACCTTTATGGGATGGGAGGACGTAGACGGTCTTCAGCTCGCCCTCGTACTCCGCCAGGCCTCGCGAGAAACGTTGCCTGCGTTGGCCTGACGCGAACCCGAAGACCCCACGGGCGTCCTCGGCGACGAAGACGCAACCGTCGTCCGCCGTGATGACATCTTGCCAGAGGCGCTCGGACTCGTCGTAGGACAGGCCGTCGAGATGGGCGTCCGGCACGATGCCCTTGTAGGCCGTCCGCCAGGTGTCCACGTGTACTACGGAGATCTCCCGCGCGTCGGAGACCGTCGCCGGTCGTATCAGCGGGCTTGACCCGTGGTCCGTGGGCCGAGGGACGCCTCGACGGCCGCCACGATCTCCGCCTCTTCGGCGAGACGGCCGAGCCCCGGAAGCTCCTCGGTGGAAGCCATCAACCCCTCCGCCGGGCCCACGAAGTGGTGCCCCCAGCCCTTCAGGGTCTCGACGTTGCGGACCGTGACCGGGTTGGACCACATCTCCGGGTTCATCGCCGGTGCCCAGAGCACGTTCTTCGCGCCGGCGAGGACGGTGGCGGAGAGCAGGTCGTCGCCGAGGCCGATGGACGCGCGCGCCATCGCGTCGGCCGTGGCCGGGGCGATCAGGACGAGGTCTGCCCACCGGGCGAGGGAGACGTGTTCGACCCGGCCCGAGCGCTCCCACCAGGTTTCGTCCGTGTGAATGGGCTCCCCGGCGGCCACCGCCAGCGTCACTTCCGGCACGAAGCGGAAGGCGGCTTCGGTGGCTACGACCTTCACGTAGTGGCCGTTCTCCCTGAGGCGGCGGATCACGCCCGGCGCCTTGTACGCCGCGATGCCGCCCGTCACCCCGACGAGTATTTTCGCGGCGTACATGGGCGGCAGTATACCCGTGCCGGACCGCCCGAAGTTACCGGTTAGAAAAGGACCGCGAGATGGTACTATACGTGCCCCGGTCTGGAGGACCGAAAGCGAGTTAGAGACGGAAGGGCGGAAGGCAGTGGTCAGCAAGGTACGGAGCCTGCGCTGGTTGGAGGATCTGAAAGAGTCGCAAAGGCTGACCGCCCGCGAGGAGCGACGCAAGGAGGAGATCCTGGACGTCTTCCGCGGGATCTACGACATCTCCGTCAAGAACCCGAAACCCCCCGTCTTCCCGCCCTGGCGCCCGTTCTGGTAGACACGCCCTTACGAACCCTCGCCCGATTTTCCCGCTAAGATAGCGACCCATGGAGCGTACCCTTACAGGCAAGGTTGCCGTCGTGACCGGCGCCTCCAGCGGCATCGGCGAGGCGACGGTCCTGGAGCTGGCGTCGCGCGGCGCCTCGGTCGTGGCTGCGGCCCGGTCGATGGAGAAGCTGAAGGACCTGGCGCGCAGGGGCGCCGCCTCCGGCGTCTTGGTCTTGGAGACGGACGTCGCCGACCGGGCCTCGGTGGAGGCGATGGTAGGCCAGGTCGTGGAGGAGTTCGGCCGCATCGACGTGCTCGTGAACAACGCGGGGCTCGGGCTCTCCGGGCGTGTCGCGGAGTTGCGGGTGGAGGACCTGCGCTACGTCTTCGAGGTGAACGCCATCGGTCCTTTGAACTGCGTGCAGGCGGCGCTCCCGCTGATGGGGAGTGGGGGACGCATCATCAACGTCTCCTCCGTCGTCGGCAAGCGCGCCATCCCGAAGGTCGGCGGGTACTGTTCGACAAAGTTCGCCCTGAACGCCCTGTCGGACTCTTTACGTGTCGAGGTTGCCGGGCGGGGTGTCTCCGTGACGAGCGTCTATCCCGGCACGACCCGGACCTCTTTCAGGGACAACTCCCGCCGGACGAAGGACGAGAAGCGGGGCTGGCGGCCGAAGGGCGTGCCGCCCGAGAGGGTGGCGAAAAAGATAGCCGACGCCGCCGAAAAGGGACCGCGCGACGTGTACGTGACGCCCTCAGACCGGCTCTTCGTCGCTGGGGTGACGCTCCTGCCAAGCCTCACCGACCGGGTCCTCCGGTCCTGGGCCAAGGACTAGGCCCTCCTTTGGGCTTCAGGGAGAGTGCGCTGACGCGCCTGCGGCGCTACCGGGGGGAGGCAGACCGCTCGCTGGGGCTCGCCCGGGAGGTCGAGGACGTCACCCGGCGGTTCTCGGGGCGGCTCTTCGGGGGGCTGGAGCACGCGGCGGTGCTCGGCCGGGAGGCGGGATTCGAGATCGAGGCCTCGCACACGGGAGGCCTCTTCGTCCTTGGCGTCGTCCTCGCGCCAAGCATGGAGGCGCGGGTGGGGTTCGGGGTGGTCGGGGGCGCCGCGGCCGAGGCCGACGAGGACCTCATGCACGAGGAGTTGAGCCGGTACAGCCTCGACCCGTCCGGGTATTCCGGGCGCGTGCTCGGCTGGTCGCGGGCCGTCGGCGAAGACCCCTGCCAGACCTTCGCCGTCTACCGGGATGGGATCTGGAAGACAAGGGGCGTCTTCGTCGCCAGGGCCCGCGGCAGGGTGGACGACCCCGACGACGTCCTCAACGGGTTCTGCTTGAGGATCCTGGGCAGGCTCATCGACCTCGCCGCGACGACCGGGGGCGTGGGCCGGCGGTGGTCGGAAGCTCGCGGCTACGATCTCGCCCGGTACCTCGACGGGGAGGACGCTCCGACCGAGCTGCGCCTCCCCGGCTAACGCTCTCCTTCGGGCCTTCTCGCGGAACGGACCTCGTAGGTGGGCACCTCCCCGCCAGAGACCAGGCCCAGCAGCCCGTTGCCCACGAGCTCGTCGATGGCCTCCGCGATGGCCTCGTCCGGGTGGTCCTTCAGCGTGCCGCGGAGGTCCTTGCGGTTGATCTCACCCTGCGCCAGAAACGAGCAGAGGCCCGCGTAAAGTACCCTGGCCGCCGGCGAGATCGGGAGCGCCCACACCTCTGGTTCGTACCAGAACAGGCCGATGCCCGCCGCGTTCTCTGGACGTTCGCCACGTCCGTCGCGGAGCCGCACCACCTCCGGGAGATCTCCTCGGGACTTCACTTATAGTCCCTCTGCCGGTGCCGGATCTCCAGTATCAGCACTTTCGATCTATCGTCTTGAACTTCGTAGACCACCCGGTAGTTTCCTACCCGAATGCGCCACTCTTCCCGGCCGCTAAGTTTGCGGCATCCTTGTGGGCGAGGATTCGCCGCAAGGGCTCGCACTTCCCTGTCTCTGCGGTCCCGAACACTGTCGGTCAGGCGGGCTACTTGCTTCTGTACTTTCCGGGGGATCTCTACCGTATAGGCCACGTCAGTCGCCGGTAACTTTCCCCTCCCGAATCTCCTTCATGGCCTGGTCCCAAGAAACGACTTCTTCCTCGCCACGCTCGACGGCCGCCCTGGCGGCCTGCAGGGCTTCCATATCTTCCATCTCGTCTTCTATCTCCCGCAAACGCTCGTACTCCTTTATGTCGATGAGCACGCCGATCCGCTTGCCGCTCTCGTCTGTCAGGTAGCGAGCTTCCATGGCTGGCTCCTCCTCTACAGGACCGTGCGGACGGTCTCGCCGACGGTAGGAGTGTGGATTTTGTGGTCCGGGGCCAGGCGGAAGGCGAGGTCGCTAATGCGGCGGCGGGAGCCGTGGATCAGGATGATCTGTCGCGGAGAGAGCTTCCTG
>JALZNL010000362.1 GCA_030857715.1 Actinomycetota bacterium
CTCTGCGGATTGGACGAAGCTTGTAACGTTTGATCCGCCCTGGCTTCTTGCAGAGTAAAGGCGCACCACTTCCGTGTCAAGGATGATTTTCGCGTTTTTGGTTGGCCCCCGGGCCAGAGATCCGGCACCCCTTTTGGCCCTCTTTGTCCCTCTGGAAGTGGGCGGCTATTACGGGATGGGTCGCGTTCCCGGGCGCGGCACGGAGACGGACGGGCCCCGGCCCCCGAGATTCCGGCGCGCCGCCGGAGGATTGAGAGAAAGTCAACAGCGTACGGGGCTAGAATGTAGTAACCATAAGGTGGGTATTTTGGGCTCTTAAACAAAGACTGGGGGCGGAGCATGAAGTACAGGAAGCTCGGCAACACGGACATCGCGGTCTCGGAGGTCGGGTTCGGGGTGTGGACGGTCTCGACCGGCTGGTGGGGCGAGGTAGTGGACGACCGCTCCGTCAGGCTCCTCCGGCAAGCCCACGAGCGGGGCATCAACTACTTCGACACCGCCGACACCTACGGCTCGGGCAAGGGCGAGACGCTGCTCGCCGACGCCTTCGGCCACATGCGCGACGGGGTCGTGATCTCGACCAAGATAGGCTACGACTTCTACAACCACACCGCCCGCCGCGGCCAGCAGGAGCGCCCCCAGGACTGGTCCGAGAGCTTCCTCCGCTTCGCCCTCGAACAGAGTTTGAAGAGGCTGGGTACGGACTACGTAGACTTTCTCCAGCTCCACAACACCAAGATGGACGCCGCCGAGAATGATGAGCTCTTCGCGCTCATGGAGGCGTTCAAGGATGAGGGCAAGATCCGGGCCTACGGCGCCGCCCTCGGACCGAAGATCGGCTGGCGCGACGAGGGCATAAAGATGATGAGCGAGCGCGACCTCGCCGGGGTGCAAATGATCCACAACATCCTCGAACAGGACCCAGGCCGCGACCTGATCGAAGCCGCCCGAGACACGGGCACCTCACTCGTCGTCCGCGTCCCCCACTCCTCCGGCATGCTGGAGGGCAAGTACGACGAGAACACCACCTTCGGCCCCAACGACCACCGCCGCCACCGCCCGAAGGAGTGGCTCACCACCGGCCTCCGGAAGGTCGAGAGCCTCTCCTTCCTCACGGAGTCGGGCGAACGCACCCTCGGCCAGGCCGCCCTCAAGTTCGTCCTCGCCTCCCCCGAGGTCGCTTCCACCCTCCCCAACATCTACGACGAAGAGCAGATAGGAGAGTTCGCCGCGACGTCGGAGACGCCGGATCTCTCTTCAGAGGAACTCTCCCGCGTTGCGGAGCTCTACGAGAACAACTTTGGGTTGGAGGCAGCAGGCGTCAAGGCATAAGGCACTGAGGCTTTGAGGTTCGAGGCTTTGAGGCATTAGGCTTAAGGGAAAAGGTGAAAAACAGGAGTCACGGCAGATCCACAGAAGCCGCAAGGCAGGTTTCGCGCGCGAGATTCCCACCACCAACAGCCCAAAACCTTATACCTAAAACCTAGAGCCTTAAAGCCTTTCGACAAAAGGAGAGACCCATGACCGAGACCCGGCCACGGCAGCAAGAGACCCACGAAGAGAAGCTTCCCGCCCAGTACGTCAACTACATCTTCTTCAAGCTCGACCCGCTGTGGCGCCGTCTCCCCGAGGAGGAGCGGGAGAGGGGCAAGAGGGAGTTTCTGGAGGCCGCCGAGGAGCATGGCGGGGAGATGCTCTTGCGGTCGTTCTCCCTGATGGGGCTCAGGGCGGACGCGGACTTTATGCTGTGGAAGATCGGGTACGACCTCGACGCCTTCGAGGGCCTGCAGGCCGCCCTGATGCGCAGCGGCCTCGGAAAATACCTGACGATCGCCTACTCTTACTTCGGCCTCTCCCGTCGCTCCATCTACGTCGGGGAGCACACGCCGGGCTGGGAGAACCGCCGCTACATCGTGCCGGGCGAGGGAGATTTCATCTTTGTCTACCCGTTCGTCAAGACCCGCGGGTGGTACCGTCTCCCCATCGACGAGCGCCAGCGGATGATGAACGAGCACATGCACGTCGGCCGCAAACACTACCCTGTAAAGAACAACACCGCCTATTGCTTCGGCATCGACGACTACGAGTTCATCCTCTCTTTCGAGGCCGAGTCCCCGGAGAAGTTCCAGGACCTCATGATGGAGCTGCGCGAGAGTGAGGCGAGCTCCTACACCGAACTCGACACCCCCATCTTCACCTGCCGCCGCCGTACCCTGCCGGAGATTCTCGACGCTTTGGGATAATTCGCGATTTCGCTGTAGATTTGCAACGCGGGCCTCAGTACAATGCCGGACAACGCACCAACCACAGTCGGGGGGCCGTTATCTTGGCCGCCCGGCTACTTTTTTGTGCGATGTCCCGCCTTCTCTGGACGCTGAATCATCTCCCTGTATAATCAATCCCGACATGATTACTCGGATTAATAAACGGACCGGAACGAACGTGACGGAGCTCGTCGGCAACACCCCGCTTCTGGAGTTGCCGGCCATCGCGGCGGAGACGCCGGGCGTGCGGATACTTGGCAAGGCAGAGTGGCACAACCCCGGTGGTTCGGTCAAGGACAGGCCCGCTTTGTGGATGATTCGTGACGGCGAGAGGAGCGGCGCTCTCACGCCGGAGAAGACCATCCTCGACGCGACGAGCGGGAACACGGGGATCGCCTACGCCTGGATCGGGGCGGCCCTCGGCTATAAGGTGAAGCTCTGCATGCCCAAAAACGCCAGCGAGGAGCGCAAGAAGATCCTGCGGGCCTACGGCGTGGACTTCGTCCTGACCGACCCCGGCGAGGGCTCCGACGGGGCCATCCTGGAGGCGCGGCGGCTCTACGCGGAGGACCCGGAGCGGTACTTCTACCCGGACCAGTATTCGAACCCGGCCAACCCGAGGTCCCACTACGAGAGCACGGCGCCCGAGATCTGGGAAGGGACGGACGGCGAGGTTACGCACTTCGTCGCAGGCCTCGGCACCAGCGGGACGTTCGTCGGCACCTCGACGCGGCTCAGGGAACTCAACCCGGAGATAAAGGTCGTCTCGTTCGAGCCGGACTCGGCCTTCCACGGCCTGGAGGGGATGAAGCACATGGGGAGCGCCATCGTGCCCCCCATCTACGACCCCATGATCGCAGACGAAAACCGCGCGACCGCCACCGAAGACGCCTACGCGATGGTCAAGCGCGTGGCCCGCGAGGAGGGCATCCTCATCGGCATCTCAGCGGGTGCTGCCGTCGCGACGGCGCTCGAAGTGGCGCGGGAGATCGAGAGCGGCACGGTCGTCACCATCCTGTGTGACGGGGCTGACAAGTACCTCTCAGAGAGCTTCTGGGAGGAGTAGCGTGGCCCTCAAGATAGGCACGGGGGACGTCGAGCGTATCCACGAGCACGCAAAAGAGGCATACCCGGAGGAGTGCGCCGGGGCGCTCGTGGGCATCGACGCTGGTGGGACGAAGGTCGTCGTGGACGTGTGGCGGGCGGAGAACACCCACGAGGAAGAGCGGTCCAGGCGCTTTTTGATCGAGCCTTTGAAGATCAAGGAGTTCGAGGAGCGGGCCGAGGAGCGGGAGATGGGCTTGCTCGGCTTCTACCACTCCCACCCCGACCACCCGGCGGAGCCGTCCGAGTACGACCGG
>JALZNL010000039.1 GCA_030857715.1 Actinomycetota bacterium
ACGGCGCGGACCTTCGAAAGGTTGTCGGGGATGCTGCCCTGGTTGGCGTACCAGCGGTTGTAGTTGTAGACCTTCGCGTCCCGGCTGGCAAAGTAGGGGTCCCGGCACGCGCTCGGGCTGGAGGCCCGGGTCCCGAAGTCGGAGGAGGCTTCGGATCGGGGCTCCGTGCCGACGCCGTCCAGAGAGATCTCGTCCCCGCGCGGGTTGCTCACCACGAGGTACTGGTTCCCCTCGGGGGATGTGGCATTCGCGGTGATGGCCATGCCGGGCTCAGGCACGACCGCTCCGATGCCGCCGTCCACGATCACCCGCCCATCGACCGGGCACCTGTCCTCGTCCACCACTTCCGGCAGGTCGCCGGCCTGGAGCTCTTCGAGGCCCGGCGCGCACGCCTCGTACACCTCAGGCCCGGTCTGGGCCATCAAGGAACCCGCGAACATGGCTACCGCGGTGCTGGCCAGCGCCAGGGCCGCGGCTATCGACGTCATCCTCTTCAACATGCCCCCCAAGTCGGACCGGGCCACCACCACATCTTGTACGGCCCTCGAAACCCCTACACTCTAAGCACCACAACGCAACAACGCAACAGCAAAACACCAAAAAGCCGAAAGTCGACCGCTGAACGCTCTAACTGCTACAGGCGGCGCAGCGGCCGTGGAGCGTGATCTCGTGCCAGTCGGTCACGAAGCCGGTCTCGCGCTCGACCTGGAGCGCCAGGTACTCCATGAGCTCCTCGTTGAACTCTATGACCGACCCGCACTCGTCGCATCGGGCGTGATGGTGAACCCGCTCCGTGGAGAGCTCGTACCGCGAGTACCCCTCCCCGAAGTCCTCCTTGCGCACGATGCCGAGCTCGGTCAGCAAATCCAGCGTCCGGTAGACCGTAGAGAGGCCGAGCTCGGGGTGATCCCCCTTCACCCTGTCGTACAACTCCTCCGCAGAGAGGTGCCGCTCCCCTTCGAGCTCCCGCACGATCACGCGCCGCTGGTTCGTCAGCCGGTAGCCCCGGTCCCTGAGTATCCGCTCGAAGTCCAGCATCCTCGACAGTCTAGCCCCACAATACAACAAGATCAAGAATTGATCCTGGATAAAGGGATTGGACTAGCTTTCGGTGACTCCGAGCCACCGATGCGGCACTGCGGTCGTCTGCGGGATCGAGAAGCTCCGAGGCATCAGGCTACAGGCACGAGGCATTAGGGGTGCGGTGCGCGACCCGTAGCCCAGCATCGTCTCCCTGATCTGCCCCGGAACATCGCGACCGCGACGACCTCGCTCCGCAACCCCTCAAAACCTCGAACCTCAAAGCCTTTCGGTCAGCCTTTCTTGTTGCCGTCGGCGCGGAAGGTGGCCTTGCGTCCGCCGGGCCACCAGTTCCAGTCGCCAAGGACGCGCATGGTGGCCGGGACGAGGAGGATGCGGATAACGGTGGCGTCCACGAAGACGGCGACGGCCAGGCCGAGCCCGACGGCCTTGGTGAGTATGATCCCGGTAAAGGCGAAGGCGCCGGTGACGACGATGATGATGGCGGCGGCCGACGTGATGATGCCGGCGGTGGCGACGAGGCCCTTGGAGACACTCGCCGTGTTCGAGTCGCCGTTCTCGTAGGCCTCGCGGATGCGGGAGAGCAGGAAGACCTCATAATCCATAGAGACCCCGAAGATCGTGCAGAACATAAGGATCGGGAGCGTCGCGTCGACGAAACCGAGGGGCGTGAAGTTCAGGAGGCCCGAGAGGTTGCCGTCCTGAAAGACGAAGACCACCGCGCCGTAGCTGGCGGAGAGGCTCAAGATGTTCACGATCACGGCCTTCAGGGGGATAAAGACCGAGCGGAAGGTGAGGAGCAGGATCAGGTACGTCACCCCGATCACGAACCCCGCCGCGAGCGGCGCCTTCTTGTAGAGGCTGGATATAAAGTCCTTCTGCCCCGCCGAGAGCCCGCCGACCAGGAAGCTCGTCCCCTCCGGGGCATCCACGGCCCGCACCGCGTCCACCGCGCCGTAGGCCCTCTGGGTGTAGGGGTTCTGTTCGGTGACGGCCCTGATGAGCGTCCGGTCCCCGGCCACGTAGGAATCGACCGCGTTCCGGAGCTCCTCCGACTCGCGGGCGGCGGGGAGTTTCAAAAAGTTCGCCACCCCCTCCGGCGTGACGTCCCCGTCCGCGGAGACGCCCTGCGGGAGCTCGGGAACGCGCCGGTCTACCTCATCCGAGACGCGGCGCTCGACCTCGGCCCGGATCTCGCCCTCCGCCGCCCGGACCTCCTCTGCCACCCGCGGCTCCACCTCGGCCCTGACCTGTTCTTCCGTTCCGGGCGGAACGGCGCCGTAGGTGGCCTCAATCTCCGAGAGCTGCTGTTGGACGGCCTCGTCGGTGCGCTGCTGTGTCTGCTGCCGGATCTGCTCCTCGACGAGCCCGTCCACCCGTCCGGAGGCCCCGCTCTCCGCCTCGGCGCGGGCATCACCAACCCGCGTGGCGTAGTCGCGGGCCGCCCCCTCCCCCACCGTGTAGACGCTCTCGACGCGGGCTACACCTTCCGCGTCGCGTATCATCTCGCCGAGTTCTTCCGCGTCGGCGAGGCCTTCGGCCGTCAGCGGGTCGCGGCCGAGGTTGGTGACGACCTCCATGGGGTTCAGGGCCGCGTATTCGAAGTTCTCCTTGAGCAGGTCGTCGCCGGCGCGCGACTCGTACTTCTCGGGAAGGACGGTCGCCTCCGGGATGCCGACCTTCATGTGCGTTACGGGGAAGAGCAGGGCGGCGAGGATGCCGGCGACGAGCAGGATCACAATGAAGGGACGTCCCATCACTACCTCGGCGCTCCGGCTCCAGAAGCCCGCGCCCGGGCCACCGCTCTGGCGCCGGATACGCAGGAGATTCACCTTCGGCCCGATGACACCGAGCAGGGCGGGCAGGAACGTCAAGGCCGCGAGGACGGAGACGAAGACCACGATCACGCCCGCCGCCCCGATGGAGCGCATGAACATGAAAGGGAAGAAGAGCAACCCGGAGAGCCCGATCAGCACCGCGGTTCCGGAGAAAAAGATCGACCGCCCCGCCGTCGCCACGGTGCGCGGGATGGCCTCGGCCGTCGAGTAGTCTTCTAGTTCCTCCCGGAACCGGCTCACGAAGAACAGGGCGTAGTCGATCCCGAGTCCCAGGCCCAGCATCGTCGAGAGCGTGAGCACGAAGACGGACATGTCGTAAGAGCCGGCGATAAAGTAGATGATCGCCAGCGAAGTGAGCACGCTCGCCCCCCCGATCACCACCGGCACCCCGGCCGCAACCAACGTCCCGAAGGCGAAGATCAAGATGATCACCGCGAAAGGGAAGGCGTACTTCTCGGCCTGCTTCACGTCCTCGTTGCTCGCGGCCTCCAGGTCCTGATATACGGCCGGCGCCCCCGTGACGTAGGTGTTGAGGTCCTCCGAGCGCACCTTCTCCCTTACGTCCGCGACCACGTTACGGGTCTGGTCGATGGAGACGCTGAAGGCGATGATGGCGTATGACTTCTCGCCGTCCCTGGAGATAAAACGCCCGTCCTCAGAGCCCGCGTAGGAGGCCACGTAGCGGACCTCATCCATCTCGCGGACCTCTGCCAGCGCCTGCTCCTGGGCGTCCTGGAACTCCCCGCCCCTGGCTTCCAGACCGTCACCCGCGAAGACGACCGTCAGGGCGGCCGGGGAGACCCCGAACTCTTCGGACATGAGGTTTTGAACCTGCTCGGCCTCGGAGTTCGAGCCCTCGAAACCGCCGCCCTTCAAGCGCCCGGAGAGGTCAGGGGCGAAGATGGCGCTGAAGATGAGGATGGCGCCCCAAACCGCCAGCACGGCCCACCTGTAACGGTAGGCGAACTCGCCGAGCCCGTAGAAGCCTTTCATGCGGTGTTGCGGCTGTTCTCGGAAGACCTTCTCATCGACGGTATCGTACCCGAATGGGCGGTGCTGGACGGTGTTTGGTTACACGAACGTGAAGCCGAACCCGGGGCTCAAGCTCCGTCGGGGGCGCGGGTCCTCGACGGCAACGTGAGGGCGAGCACGAGGCCGATGACGGGGAGCGCGGCGACGGCCAGCATTGTGGTCTTGAGGCCGCCGGCATCAGCGAGGAGGCCGAGCAGGGGCGCGCCTATGCCCCCAAGGCCGATGGAGAGCCCCATCGTGAGACCGGCGGCGAGCCCTATGCGGCCAGGCAGGTACTCCTGGCCCATCACCACCGTCACCCCGAAGGTCCCCACCGTCGCCGCCCCGACGAGCGCGAGCAGCGCCATCCCGGGGTACGGTCCGACGAACGTGAAGGCCAGCACGAGCGGCGGCAGCACGAGCATCGACCAGACCAGCACGGCCTTCCGGCCGAACCTGTCCGCCAGGGGACCCATGAAAAGCGTGCCGACCGCCCCCGAGGCGAGCATCACCGTGAGGGCCACGTTGCCGAGGGCCGCCGACGCGCCGTGCACGCGCTCGTAGTAAGAGGCCACGAACGCGACGAGCCCGAAGTAGACGAACGAGCGGACCGCGACGACCGCGATCATGACCGCGAACGGCCCCCAGCTCTCCGGCGGTGCTTCCACCTCCTGCGACCCGTTCCCGGCCTCCTCCGGCGCGAGCCGCAGCATCCGGGACGTCTCGGCGAACATCACGCCCGCCATCAGCGCGGCCGGGAGGGCGAGGAAGAGCGTGCCCGGCAGGCCGAAGACCAGGACGAGCGGGGTGGCGACGATGGGACCGAGGGCGAAGCCGGCGTTCCCCCCGACGGAGAAGAAGCTCATGCCCCTGGCCCGGCGGGCGCCGGAGACGTAGTTTGCGAACCGGGCCGCCTCCGGGTGGAAGGCCGCGACGCCTATGCCGCTCACGACGACGGAGGCGAAGATCAGGGGGTAGCTCGGCGCCACCCCGACGAGCGCCATGCCGACCCCCGCCAGGAGCACGCCGAGCGGCATCAGGGCCGGGATGGGGTTCCGGTCGGAGAAGATGCCGAAGAGGGGCTGAACGAGGGAAGAGCTGACGGTGGCGGCAAAGACCAGCGCGCCCGCCGCGGCCAGCGACAGGCCGCGCTCGGAGATGAGGAACGGCAACAGCGCCGCCACGGCGCCCTGGTTGAGGTCCGTGAAGAGGTGCCCCGACGACAGGACGCCCATCGCCCGGCGGTCCACGCCTTTTTTCGAGGCCGCGCTCACGCTTCCCTCCTACCGTCTCCGACCCCGAAGATGCTATCAGTCATCCGAGATCCCGTACGGCCCAATCGCCCATACCCGGCCGGGAATCTCCAGACACTCCCGCCTCACGCCGCCCAAGATCTCCTCGACGACCTCTACCGGATCCCCCGGCGCCGGACGCCCGGCGCGCGGGACCGGCATCTTCAGGAGCACGTCCGTCGGACTGCCCTCCCCAACGCCGCCGAGCTCGCAGGCCTTCCGGAACGCCTCCCGGAAGCCGCCCACGCCGTCCACGAGCCCCAGCTCCAGGGCCTCGGCGCCGCTCCAGACCCTGCCCCCGGCAATGGCGTCCAGGTCCGGCAAATTCCGGCCACGGGAGACCCGGTCCTTGAACTCGTCGTAGACGTGCCCGATCTGGCGCTCCAGCACCCGCAACTCATCCTCCGTGGGTCGGCGGCTCAAATCCATCAAGCCGGCCCGCTTTCCCCTTTCGAGCCCGACAGGGTTCACGCCCAGCCTCTCGTAGAGGCGGTCGGCCACGGGGCGGATCGTGATGACCCCGACAGACCCGGTGACCGTGGACCGGCGGGCGACGACGTGGGCGGCGGGGGCGGAGACGTAGTAGCCGCCGGAGGCCGCGACGTTGCCCATCAGGACGACGACGGGCTTTTTGGCGGAGATACGGCCGACCTCGCGCCAGATCAGGTCGGAAGCCAGCGCGTCCCCGCCCGGCGACTCGACGTGGAGCAACACGGCGCCCACCCGCCGGTTCCGCTCGGCCCCCCTGAGCGCCGCAACCACGGACTCGCTGCCCGCGCGCTCGCCCCCCAGGAACGGCAACGGCACAGGCAGCCGGCGGCTCCTGCCGCGCGTGATCGCCCCCTTCACCTGCACGAGCCCAACCCGCCGCACCCGCCTCCGGTAAGGTGTCTTCAAGGATTTTCTCGCCCCCGTCCACTCCGCGACACGCGGCTTGTCCCCGCCGGCGGCGAGCCTCCCCGGCAGCTCGTCCTCGTAGCAGACGCCGTCGACGAGACGGGCGGCCACGGCCTCTTCGGGCCCGTAGGGGGCGCCGTCTATCGCGTCGCGCGCCTCCGCCGCCGTAAGGCCCCTCGACTCGCAGATGGCACGAACGAGATCCTCGTAGCGGCCGTCGAGGAGGCGCTGGGCCTGCTCTCGGGCCTCGTGCGAGAAGTCGTTGCGGGTGAAGGGCTCGCCGGCGGACTTGTACGGCGAGACGGCGACCACCTCCGCGCCGATGCCGAGACGGTCCAGGGCCTCCTTGAAAAAGCTGACCCTGGTCCGCACTCCCGTGACGCCCACGGTGACGAGCGGGGCGACGAGGACCTCGTCGGCCGCGCACGCCAGGTAGTACGAGCGCGTGTCTACCGGGTCCGCCAGGTACGCCACAACCCTTCCTCCCCCCTCCCGGAACGCCAGCAACTCCCCCCTGGCCTCCTCCAGCGCGGCCCATCCGGCCTCGACGTCCTTGATGCGGATCGCCACGCCACGGACCCGGCCGTCGGCGGAGATCCGGCCGAGCCTCTCGCGTAGGGCCTGAAGCGTGACGGGCCCCGGTCCGCGGTTGATCCGCCTGCGGAAGAAGCCGACCGGCGTCTCGAACTCGGGCAAGGCGCCGCTTATCTCTATCCACACGAAACCGGGTGGTCGGCCGAGCAGGCGCGAGCGGGCGTTGCCGATCAGGCGCCATAGGTTGACCAGAAGATTAGAGAGCGCGGACACTGACGTCTATGGTACACCGCGGTCGCCGGACGGCCTTATGATAGACTCGCGAACAGGAACGATTACTGATCATCGGAGGGAACGAGAAGCACGTGGGCGGCACGCTGGAGAGGGACATACGCGAGCGGTTCCGCAGATCGGGCTACACGCTGACCTCGCAGCGCAAGGCGGTCCTGGAGGCCCTGGGCGAGAGCCGGGGGCATCCGTCGGCCGAGGACGTTTTCCTGCTCGTCAAGCAGAAGAACCCGCGCGTGGCCCTTGGCACCGTCTACCAGGCGCTCGGCGTGCTGGAGGAGATCGGGGTCATAGAGGCCAAGCACTGGGCGGAGTCCCCGACGCGCTACGACCTGAACGTCGGGCCGCACCTGGACATCCGGTGCCTGAGTTGCGGCAGGGTCTCCGAGGTGCCTGGCGTCGCTTTCGAGAACCTGGAGGAGAGCATCCGGGACGCCACCCCCTACGAGGTAACGCGGGCGACGGTGGTCGTGGAAGGCCTCTGCCCCGCCTGCCGCGACGCCGGCTGAACAACCCTCCCGCGTCCATCCCCGGCCGGGCAACGCATCGACATTCCGCGTATGGCCTTTACCTCGTCGCGCGATACGTTTAACCTTTCGGGCCATGGGCGTCCCCTGGGTGGGACGATAAGGAGCGAAGGTCCGTTGGAGGGAAGCAGATGAGCGAGGAGCGGGAATACGCGGCGGCCGGGCTCGCCTCGGGCCTGGAGGCGGCCGGCACCCTCATAGAGAGCCTCGAAGAAGAGGCGGCGGGGCTCCGGCGGGATCTTGAGGCGGCGACCGCAGCCCTCAAGTCGGCCCAGGAAGAGATCTCCTCGCGCGCCGACGCCGAGCGTGAGGCGTCGGGGTTGCGGGCCGAGATCTCCGACCTCAAGCGCCGCCACTCGGACGAGCAACTCCGCATGAGCAACGAGCACATCGCCGAGGTCGCCGCCGTCCGGCACACGCTGGAGGAGCAGCGCCGCGCCGACGTGGAGGCCGCCTCTTCGCAGACCCGGGTGGAGGAGATCAAGGAGGAGTTCGCCCACGAGCGCGCGGCCCTGGAGGAGCGCCACACGGCCGAGGTCGCGCAGCTCAAGGCATCCTCGGAGACGTGGGAGGAAGAGCTCAGGGAGAAGTACCAGGAGCAGGAGAGTCGCCACGCGGCCGAGCTCGAGGCCATCCGGCGCGCGGGCCAGGAGCGGGCGGAGGAGCTGGAAGGCTCCAGGGACGAGGAGATCCGGCACCGCGTCGCCGAAGAGCGCGCCTCCCATGAGGTGCGGCACGAGGCTGCCTTGCAGGCGCTCAAGAGCGCGGCGGCGGGCCGCGAACTGGAGCTCCAGAAGGACTACCAGGCCGTCGTCGAGACGCAGCAGGCCGAGATAGAGTCGCTGCGGCGCGAGCTCGAGTCCCGCGCGCTCCAGGTCGAAGAGGCCCGCAAGGAGGAGCGCCGGCAGGTAAAGGCCCTGGCCGACGGCAGGGAGCGCGAGCTCCGCCGCTCGCAGGCGACGAGGCTGGCCGAGGCCCAGCAGGCCGCCGACCGCCGGCTAACGGCCCTGCAGGGGCAACGCGAGGCTGACAACCGGGCGCTGCGGGCCCGTCAGGCCGAGGAGATGGCCGCCGCCCGAAGCGAGCACGAGCAGAGCCTCGCCGCCGAGGACGAGCGCAGGAGGTCCGAGACCTGGGCGCTCGAAGAGCGTTTGCGAGAGGCCGGCATCCGCCGCGAGACGGAGCTGCGCACCTACGGCGCCCGGATAAAAGAACTCGAGGCCGCACGGCTCGCGGAGAAGGCGGAGGCCGAGAGAACCCGGGAGGAAACCGTAGAGAGGCTGGAGGCGGAGCTCTCCGCCAGGGAAGACCGGATCTCGACGCTCCAGGAAGCCCTGGAGGAGGCCGCGAGGCCGGAAGACGCGAGGACGGATCGGGCCGAATCCGAAGCCGCGCCGGTCCCCACGGAGGTTGCCTGGGATCTTCCCGACGAGCAACAACCCCGAGACCATGAAGAAGAGATAGAGGCGCGCAGGATCCTCGCCGAGGAGCGAATAGCGGATCTGGAAGCCCGCCTCGTGGAGGCCACGGAGGAGGCGAGGCGCAACGCAGAAGAGCGGGAGGCGGCCCGCGAGAACCTCAGGCGCCTCTCCGATCCGGAGCGCAGGTTGCGGGAGGCTCTCGCCCTCTTTAACGAGAGCGAGCACGCCAGGGCGGTGGCCTCGATCTCCCGCTCCTTCGGCCTCCCGAAGGTCCACGCAGGCCTCGACAGCGGGACCTCCGGCAAACCTACGCTCACCCTGCTCTGGGGCGAAGTCGCCTGGCGCCGCTACGTCTCCGACCCGACCGAGGGCATCCCGGACCCGAGGGTCTACCTCGCCGGGACCGGGGACGACCCCTCCGAAGTGTCCCAGCCCGAGCGAGAGCCGAACGCCCGCATGGACGCCCGGGGACGCCTCATGCTCGGGGTGCAGGCACGTTGAAAAGGTTTCAGGTCGCCTCCTTCGGAGGCTTTCAGGTTTTGACGCATCAGGGATGCGGTACGCGGCCTAGAGCCAAACATCGCCACCATGGTTGGCCCGCAAGAGCGACATGTCCGCGGATCCTCGCTCTACAACCCCTCAAAACCTGGTACCTCGAACCTTGTCTTCAGTTTCGGCGGCTGGTGGTTTGGGTTCAGGCGCGGCCCGTGCGGCGCATGCGGCGAAGGACGCTCTCGTTGTGGGCCTGGAGGGCGTGGCCGCGGCGGGCGCCGACGTATGCCGCGGCCACTGAGGCCGCGAGGAAGGCGGCGGCCAGCAGGACCGCCCCAACGCTGTCTATGCCGGGAAACGGGGTCTTGCCGATGAGCAGGTTGACGACAGGGGAGATCACGAACGCCGCCGGGGCGACGAGCGTACCGTGCAGCCGGTGCCGGTCCGGCGCCTTGTACGCCCCGGCCATCCCTCCGAAGTAGAAGGAGAGGCCACACACGAAGAGCAGCACCGGCGCGAAGTTTCTGACGGCCGAGGACGATGGTTCGAACTGGAAAAGCCAGGAGAGCACCGGCGCGAGTATGCCGAACACGATGAGCAGTACAAGCACGAACGCCACGAGCATTCCGACACCCACCGCTGCGACGCTTCTCATAGACGGATTTTAGCAGCCGCGGCGCAGTACCCCGTAGCCGGGTTCACTCGCGGGGGCTGCGGACCGGGCGACACCAGCTTGTAGGCCGGGACGCGGCATAGTAACCTCTCGGACCGTGAGAACGCGCGCAACACGGGACCTCAGCCGCAGACAATTCCTGAAGCTTACCGGCGCCGGGATGGCTGGCGCGGTGCTGCTCGGCGCCTCCGGGTGTGATCTCGCCGAGCGCGTCCCCGGCCTGCCCGGCACCACGCCCCGGGCCAACCCCGGCAACAACGTGGTGCTCATCATCATGGACAGCCTGCGTAAGGACCACGTCGGCGTCTACGGCCACGACCGCGCGGCCCAGACGCCGAACCTCGACGCGCTGGCGCAGGACAGCCTGCGCTTCACGCGGGCCATCCCGGAGTCCATGCCTACCATCAACGCGCGGCGCGCGATCCACACCGGAACCCGCACCTGGCCGTTCGTGAACTGGGACCCGCCCCAGGGCGAGGACATCATCCTGCAAGGGTGGCAGCCTATCCCCCTGGACCAGACGACGCTCGCCGAGGTCATGCGCGCCAGCGGCTACCAGACCATGATGGTCACGGACAACATGCACCAGTTCAAGGCCGCCTACGACATGCACCGGGGCTTCGACGTCTTCGACTTTCTCCGCGGCCAGACCACCGATAACTACATGCCCAACTGGACCTACCCGCCGGAGAAGGTCGAGCAGGCCCTCATGAGGGGCAATGTCCCCGCCATGACGGCCCAGATGAAACAGTACTTCTCCAACGTCGCCGCCCGCCAGACGGAGGAGGACTGGTTCGCCCCGCAGGTCTTTACCCGCGCCTCCGAGTTCCTGGAGTTCGCTGAAGAGGACGACAAACCCTTCTTCCTGACCATCGACTCCTACGATCCGCACGAGCCCTGGGACCCGCCCGAGGAGTACGTGCGTATGTACGACGACGAACCCTACGACCTCAAGGAGCCGTTCTCCGTCATCTACGGCCCGAGCGACTACCTCGTCGAGCGGGAGCTCCAGCGGATGCGCGCCCGGTACTCGGCGGAGGTCACCATGGCCGACCGCTGGCTCGGGCGGTTCATGGACAAGATGGAG